>JAHEBB010000157.1 GCA_024642575.1 Trueperaceae bacterium
AAAGTCACTCTTATCGGTCTTTCAATGGGTGGTGGGGTAGCTCTTGACTTTGCGATCAGCTACCCAAATCGCTTGGCGTCGCTGGTTTTGGTTGACAGTGTTTTAGAAGGGTATACGTTTTCGGAAAACTGGCTTTCAACCAATAAGCTTATTTGGGCAACAGGTAAGAAAGACATTAAAGATGCCAAAAGGTTGTGGCTCGAGCATGATCTTTTTAAACCTGCATTAGCCTCAGAAGAGGCAGAAAAAGTTAGGCAAATGATCGCTGACTATTCGGGTTGGCACTGGCAAAACAGAGACCCTAAACTAACATTAACTCCGACTGCTATGGAAAGGCTCGAGCAGATTAATATTCCAACTTTAATTATGGTTGGAGATCAAGATCTACCAGATTTTTTGGCTATTTCCGAAATTTTAATGAGAATTTCCAAATCAAAAAACCATACTTTCCCTAATGTCGGGCATATAAGTAATATGGAAAGCCCTCAAGAATTCAACCAAGTTCTAAATCAATTTTTAAAAAATATTAATGTAAATTAACAATCATTCCTATAAATTTGTCGAAATATACAAAAATATTAACAAATTTTATCTATATAAACTTAAGGTTGGGGCCAATAAAGCAAGTGAGCTTAGGGTTTTATCCGAGGACGACTAAGTAAACATAATCCTGAATAAACTTGCATTTCTAACAATCATTGCACCAGAGCATTATTAACTTCAGAATAACCTCTCAGTTCTAAAGAGACTAGACCCTTGTTAAGAAAATCAAAGTCAAAACCTATTCTGGTGCAACCTTTCGTAGAAATGCAAAACAAAAAACCCTCTTGCGTCATTGCAAGAGGGTTCAAGCTGTTCTAGTTGCGTTTATTCTTGAGCTTTAACAACCAAGTTCAAGTCAATAGGCACTTCTGGGTGAGGTTTGTACACAACGGTATAGTCACCTAAAGTTTTAATCGTGCCACCAGGAATCTCGATTTTACGGCGGTCAACATCAATGTCATAAGCTGATTTAAGAACCTCAGCAATATCACGGTTACCAACACTACCGTAAATTCTTTCTTCGCCAGCTTTAACAAAGACTTCAATCTTGTTGTCAACAAGCATCGCTTTTAAGCGTTCTGCGTCAGACTTGCGTTCTGCGAGCTGCTTGGCGCGTTGGGCTAAGCGAGCCTCGAGCTCAGCTTTATTGGCCCTGGTTGCTACAGCAGCGAAGCCCTGAGGAATAAGCCAGTTACGGGCATAGCCGTCTTTGACTTTTACCATTTGACCTGCTTCGCCTAGGTTATCGACAGGTTCTAACAAAATGACGTTCATCTTATTTCCTCACCAATTGTTGCGTGATAGGAATAATAGCTAGCATTCGGGCGCGTTTAATCGTTGTGGCAAGCCTACGCTGATGCTTGGCGCATACGCCAGTACGGCGACGCGGTAAGATTTTAGCGGTATCCGAAATAAAGCGTCTTAGCATTTTGCTGTTATGGTAGTCGGTTATCTCGAGCTCACCTGTGCAGAACTGGCAAACCTTTGGTCTGCGGCCTCTGCGGTTATTTGCAGGACGTCTCGAGCGTTGTTCTCTTTCTTTTGCCATCTAAAAGGGTAGATCCTCTTCTGGTGGAAATTCCTCATCTATATCGAGGGCTTTACTTGGCTGACTTATCTGGGCACTCTGAGAGCTCTCAGGGCGGGTACTGGTTCCACCTTGTTGACCAGGACCACGAGTCAGGAACTCAACGCGTGACCCTTCGACGCGCGTTGTGTATCTACGGTTGCCATCTGAATCAGTCCATGAGTCGTTTACCAGGCGACCTGTTACAAAAACGGGGTCACCCTTACGAAGCTCAGCACTGCCTTCAGCGAGCTCACGCCAGACATTGACATCAATGTAATGGGTGCGCTCTTGATCAGAACCACTGCGGTCGCGGAAACGCTCGTTAACTGCTAAAGAAAAGCGAGTTACAGCGCTACCACTTGGCGTATATCGGAGTTCAGCGTCGCGGGTCAAGTTACCTATGAGTTTGACTTCATTAAGGGCATTTTTTAAACGATGTTGACCACGTGAGTCAAGCACCGTTTGTTCACCCTTTCTGGGGCCAAAAGTCAAAACTTCTACGCGAATAGCTTTGACATCAAGCGCACTTTTACGCTGCCCATCGGCTTCCCAACTGCGGTAATTCAGAGCGCCCTCAATAAACATGGGGCTGCCTTCTGAAACCTGATTAGCAAGACTCTCAGCTGCACTACCAAAAACACTTACTCGGTGATACCAAGCAAGCTCTCTGGTTTGACCATCATCCCCTAAAACAGTATCGTTACCACCTAGATTAAGCTCTAAGATGGCGAGACCGCCTGGGGTATAACGTAATTCGGGTGCTTGAGTTAAAGTGCCTGCTAAATGAACGCTGTTTAAACCTTTTGCCATGTTACTTTCTCCTTTGTCTCGTTATTTCGTATATCTTCGTAATAGTCTATGCTGCTGTGGTCTTGGGTTTTTGTGTATGCCATTCTGGGCGATGTCTTACTGATAAGACACGCATGACATTATCACGCTGACGTAAGCTTAGTTCGATTGCTTTGGGCGCTTCGGCGGGAAGTTTAAGGGTATAAATAATATAGTGACCTTCACGACCTTTGCGAATTTCATATGCAAGGCGTTTGTTGCCCCAATCATCTTCATTTATAATTTCGCCACCTGCACGCTCAACTTGGTTTACAACCGCGTCTTTCTCAGTCTTGACCTGATTTTCATTAAGAGAAGGGTCAAGGATAAGATTTAAATCATAAGTATGCATTTACCGCGTCACCTCCTTTCACTAAAGTTTTGGCGTTAGCTCGAGTTTTTAATAAAACATTGAGCCAAGCGTAGGCCAGCCACAAAATTGCGGCAATTGAAAATCATAGCACAGTAAAGTCGTTTTTCGCAAAGATTACTTAACTTGATTTTCAAAAAGCAGCTTAGCTTATTTGACTAACGATTTTCTTAGCTGCTTATAGATATAATTCAGCAGAAAACGTTGGGCAGAAAGTGGACATTATGGTTGCTAATCAAGATTTGGGTGAAAGCCGAGTTTCTAAAGCAGGTATTTGGGGGTGGATGCTTTTTGATTGGGCGACCCAGCCCTTTTATACGCTTATTCTTACTTTCGTGTTTGCACCTTACTTTGTTTCTTCGGTGGCAAGTAATGGTGTGGTAGGGCAGGCGCTTTGGGGGCAGGCTGCAGGTATTGCCGGTATGGTAATCGCCCTTATGGCCCCTATTTTAGGTGCGATCGCTGATACCACAGGTGTAAGAAAGCCCTGGATTTTCTTTTTTTCTATTTTTTATGTTATAGGATCCTTTTTTCTCTGGTACGCCTTGCCCCAAAGCGAGATCGTTATTTGGATACTCCTGGCACTCTTTATTGGATTAGTGGGTGCAGAATTTACAACCGTTTTTACCAATGCCATGATGCCAGATTTAGTCCCTCGAGCTGAACTGGGAAAACTTTCGGGTACAGGTTGGGCACTAGGTTATATAGGAGGACTTATAAGTCTTATTTTGGTTCTGGGATTTATGAGTGCTGATATAAGCTCGGGAAAAACCTTATTTGGTTTTGAGCCGATCTTTAATCTTAACCCTGCTTTTTATGAAGGGGATAGGGCGGTAGGTCCATTAACCGCCCTTTGGTACATTTTATTTATCATTCCCTTATTTCTGTTTACGCCAGATGCTCCAAGAAAAGCTCGAGTCAAGGGTGCCATTGTAAAAGGTTTACAAGAATTGGCTACAACCCTAAAAAATCTTCCAAAAAACACTAGCCTTTTTACCTTTCTTATGGCAAGCATGTCTTATAGAGATGGACTAAATGCTATTTATACCTTTGGCGGTATTTACGCTGCCGGGGTTTTGGGTTGGACGATAATTCAAGTAGGGACCTTTGGCATCATAGCTGCTTTCACAGGGGCTTTAGGTGCCTGGTTAGGTGGGCATTTAGATGCGCGTTTTGGGCCCAAACCTGTGGTCATAGCTTCTATCATTATTTTGCTCCTAGCTACCTTAAGTATTATTTCTACAGGGCAAAATGAAGCTTTTTTTATACCTCTTAAGGAGGGCTCGAGCCTTCCGAATCTCCTTTTTTATATTGCTGGTGCTTTGGTTGGCGCAGCAGGTGGTTCGGTACAGGCGTCATCACGTACTTTGCTCGTCGATCAGGCAGAAAAAGATCGTATGACTGAAGCATTTGGGCTTTACGCTTTAACTGGGAAAGCAATTAGTTTTTTTGGGCCTTTAAGTATTGCCTGGATGACGACCTATTTCAACAGTCAACGCATTGGTGTTTCGCCTGTTTTATTTTTGCTTCTTCTTGGACTATTTCTTTTAAAGTTTGTTAAAAAGCCTTTAGAGCAAAGCTAGGACAGTGTGGTTATTTACCCTGGCAAGATGCAAGAAAACCTTTCATAATAGGGTTTAATGCAGTTTATAACCACCTACAAAAAGTACCATCAACCCACCCTTAGAAGCACGCTCAGGCACTTTGCACTAAGTACCCTTTCCCTCCTAAAAAATCCCTCTGAAGCTCAGATAAAACAAAAACGTATCACCTTTACCTGTTTTCATAGTTACTTTCCAGATAACGAAGTAAATTTACGAGCGCAGCTTGACTTTATGGCTAAGCACTTTACCTTTATTAGTTATTCAGAAGGAGTTAGCCGACTTAAAACAGGTCAGATTGATGATAACTATATTTGCTTTAGTTCGGATGATGGCTACAAAAATTTTTATGATGCCTGCAAAGTTTTTGACGATTATGGCATCAAGGCTCTCGTTTTTGCTAATCCAAAGGTCATTGGCGAGCAAAACTATGAAACGCTAAAATTTTATAACAATGACCGTTTGAGCCACGGACCTATGGAGTTTTTAGGCTGGCGAGAAATAGATGAGCTTTTGGAAAAGGGACACGAAGTCGGCAACCATACCTATGGACACCGCAATGTTGGGAATTGTTCAGATGAAGAACTGCAAGAGCAAGTTGTAGAATCCTACAAAATACTCAAGGAACATGTGGGGTCAGATATACATTTTGCCTGGCCTTATGGTTCCCCAAATGACATTAATCAGAAGGCTCTAAATCTGATTTACGAAACGGGCCATATTTCAGCAGCTGCCGTTGATCGAAACTCTCACTATAAGGCTTTAGATATTCAGGCTGAAAGAAGCTATCTTATAAGAGAGCAAATCGAACCCTTTTACCCTGTAAACCATGTACGTTATTTTTTGTCAAAAGATTATAGCTAGCGTAAATCAAGACCATTAAACTCTGCCATTGCAGGCTCGAGCCCTTCAAGGATTAGTTTATCCACAGCTTCTGCCGCCTTGTGGATAACCCTGTGGATAAGTTCTTTTTCTTCAGGTTTAAACTTGCTAAGCACCCAATTTTCAACTTTCCAACCTTCAGGAGGGCGGTCAACACCAATTTTTAGACGAATAAATTCTGGACCAATACGCCGAATAATGTCTTTGATACCGTTTTGTCCACCAGCACCCCCACCGCCATCTTTAAACCTAAGTTTTCCTAGAGGCATATCTAAATCATCATGGATAACGAGAATTTGCTCGGGCTTTAACCTTAATTTGGATTGATAAGCCTGAACTGCTTCACCAGATAAATTCATAAAGGTAAGCGGCTTGATGAGGATCAAATCATTTTTGGCTTCTTCTGCCAGAGCTTTTCGTAAGCTCGCAGGCTTTGTCTTGAAACTTAGCTGCCAATTTTTAGCAATATGATCAAGGACAAGAAACCCAGCATTATGCCGGGTTTCTGAATACCGTGGACCTGGGTTTCCAAGTCCAACAATGAGTTTAATTGATTGTCCAGACACAAAAATTTAGTCTTCGTCTTCGTCCTTACCTTTAGCAATAACTTCTGGTTCGGCTGATGGTGTACCTTCTTCGTCTTCAGCAATGACGCGAGGTGGTACAACAGTAACGATAGTAGCTTCTAAGTCATCTAGAATGGTGGCTTCAGCAGGTAAATTAGCTACTAGGTCTTTAACATGAATAGATTCATGCATACCAAGGTTGGTGATGTCAATCTCAACATGGTTAGGGATAAGGCGGGGCAAAATGCTAATAAACACTTCGCGTTTTTGCATATCCAAAAGACCACCGTTTTCTCTAACCCCTAGCGCTTTTCCTTTAAGTTCAACGGGGACATGAACCTCAACAGCCTGACCTTGAATTACAGCATAAAAGTCAACATGCTGGGGTTCGCGGCGACGCTTATCCATTTGAACGGCTTTCACCAAGACAGCATGATCTTCGCTACCATCAACTTTAAGATCAATAATGCTTGAAGTGCCTTGACTGCGAAAAACCTTATCAAACGCACGTTTTTCAACACTAATAGAAAGATTGAGTTCTTTGTTATAAATAACCGCAGGAATGAGTCCCTGCTGGCGCAAATGACTTGCCTTGCCGATCTCACGTTTTTGAGCTGCAAGTTCCATATTTCCTCCAAGTGCGTATTGACGCAAAATGAGATTCTTGATTCATGTGGCTAGCCATTACAGGGATCTAAGAGCTTTAAAGACACTTTGCAACGGTTAAAGGGGTCTGAAAAAGCTGCGATACGTATAGGGCAGGCTACCACCATTCGTCAGCAACTATGCATCATACTAAAAAAAAGGGTCTTATGTCTAGCTTTAGCCTCGTTCAAGGCTCGAGAAGAGCTGACTAACCGAAATATTATCGTGGACATTTCTAATGGCAGAGGCCAGTAAAGAAGCAACAGAGAGCACATTTACCTTACCCAAATGACCCCTATAAGGAATGGTATCTGTGACAATAACCTCACTAATTGCAGGATGAGCCAGTCGCTCTAAAGCAGGGTCAATAAAAACAGGATGGGTTGCGCCGACTCTTACCTCAGGTAAAGCGCCTAGCTCGACCAGTGCCTCTACTCCCCGCAAGATAGTACCTGCGGTTGAAATCATGTCATCAATAATAATGGGGCGTTTGCCTTCGACATCTCCAATAACGTGAGACACAGCGGTTTCAGTTGGGCTCTTGCGACGTTTATACAAAATAGCGAGATCAAGTCCTAAATAGTTGGCCAGGCGGCGACCTTCGGTTGCCCTTCCGATATCAGGGGAAACCACAACACTATTACTAAGATCGGTTTTTTTAAGATAGCTACCAATAATATCTAGGGCAGTTAGGTGATCGACAGGTAAATCAAAAAAGCCTTGAATCTGGCCTGCATGCAGGTCAATGGTAATAACGCGACTAATACCTGCCTGCTCGAGCATATTGGCAACCAGTTTTGCTGTAATAGGTTCTCTGGGTGATACCTTTTTATCTTGTCTGGCATAGCCAAAATAAGGAATTACGACATTGATTCGCCAAGCAGAGGCGCGCCTTAGCGCGTCAATAAAGACCAGTAACTCCATAATATTGTGATTAACAGGGGCACAGGTAGACTGAATAATAAAGCAGTCACTCCCTCTCACAGATTCTGCAATATCAATACGGGTTTCACCATCTGGAAATTGAGAGACTTTTGCTTCTGCAAGATCGATGCCTAGACACTTAACCACAGCGTCTGCCAGGTCATGGTTTGCATTTCCACTGAATACTTTGATTTTATCACCAATTACCATGTGCAATCCTTAAGATAAAGTTAATAGGGTTAAACCTAACAAACCTTTGGGAGTATAACAAGATGAGCGAGAAAAAACATAAAAGAACTGAGCGAAAGGCTCAGTTCTTATTTTATACCTAATTTTCTAAAAAGGGTTAGCGTGCGTACTCTACTACTCTAGATTCCCTTACAACAGTTACTTGAACCTGACCAGGGTATTCCATATCTCTTTCGATACGGTTAGCGACATCTCTTGCCAAGAGAACAGCAGAAGCGTCATCTACCTTTTCGGGTTGAACGATAATACGTATTTCACGCCCAGCTTGAATGGCATAAGATTTTTCTACACCAGGAAAGCTTGTTGCAATGGTTTCAAGCGCCTCGAGCCGTTTGAGATAACTCTCTAGGGTTTCACGTCTTGCTCCTGGTCTTGCTGCCGATATAGCGTCAGCGGCCTGCACAATAACAGGGAAAAGGGTTTCGGAAAGCTCAACTTCATGGTGGTGAGCAATGGCGTCAACCACTTCTAAAGGTTCGCCAAAGCGCTTGGCAAGGTTCGCACCAATTTCAGTATGGGTTCCTTCGATTTCACGGTCAATGGATTTACCAATATCGTGTAATAAGCCAGCTCTGCGCGCCATTGCCTCATCAAGACCTAACTCAGCCGCAATGATACCTGTCATATGGGCGACTTGAACCGAGTGTTTAAGGATGTTTTGCCCATAACTGGTTCTAAAATGCATACGACCTAAAAGCTGCAACATCCCTGGTTTTAAGCCAACCACTTCAGCCTCGAGCGCTGCCTCTTCGCCTTTTTCACGAATATAGCTTTGCATATCGGTCTGGGCTTTTTGTACCGCTTCCTCGATGCGTGATGGATGAATGCGACCATCTGAAACCAGTTCAGTAAGGGCAAGTTGTGCGACTTCACGGCGAATCGGATTAAAGCTGCTTAAGAGCACAGCTTCAGGAGTATCGTCAATGATTAGGTCAACACCCGTAAGGGCTTCAAAGGTGCGAATATTACGACCTTCACGACCAATAATGCGGCCCTTCATGGCATCGCTAGGAATAGGCACAACTGACACGCTAATCGCTGCTGATACCTCTGAGGCACTTCGCTGAATCGCTTGGGCAATAATGTTAAAGGACTTGCGTTTGGCTTCGGCATCGGCCTTGTCAAGTTCCGAGCGAATGCGTACAGCTTTTTCACGCTCGAGCTCTTGGTCAAGACGTTGCATAATCATTTCGCTTGCCTGTTCGCGGCTTAGTTGCGCTACAGAGTAAAGTTGTTCGTCTACCTGAGCCGTTTTTAAACCAAGTTCATCTTCGCGAGTTTTAAGCGTTTCAGAGCGTTCGTTAAGGCGTTCTTCAAGCTCATCAAGGCGGTTTGCTCTGGCATCTTGCTGCTCGCCACGGCGGTTTAGCCGCTCCTCGAGTTGCTCCATTTTTTCACGGTCTCGCTTGATTTCGTTGCGTGCTTCAGCGACAAAACGCTGGTCACGCTCAACATCTTCACGAAGTCTAGAAACCTCTTGCTCTAAAGTTTGTCGTTTTAAGGAAAGCTCTTGCTCTAAATTTGCTTTGGCAAGCTCAGATTCTTGCTTTAAACGTTCACGTTCACTGCTAAGGAGCCGTTCTTTTTCGTTTGCCGCTTGCTCGAGCGTACGTTCGGCATCTTGCTGAGCACGGCGCCGAAGCTCAGAGGCATCTCGCTCTGCACTTGCAGTGATTTCTTTATCTCGGCGTTGCCGCGGGAGAAAACCAATAACTGCACCGACCACAAGGCCGATCAGTAAGCCTAATAGGAGTTCTAGCCAGTTCATGTTTCACCTTTAATATTTAGATTATTGCTTAATACATCTATCACCTTTCGTTTTGAGTCAATCTTTGGTTGTAGAGAATGTTTAAACCCTATTTTTTGTAGGGGCTGACAGAATCTTTTTGTTTCAGAATGTTGAAAAGACGAAGTTGTTTGGGCAAAGACTAAAAACCAGTTTGACTCAGGTATAAAGCCTTCACCTGAGTAGTCCAAAACCTGATTTTCTCGTAAAGCCTGCACAGCCTAACACCTTCTCCGAACCTATTTCCTTGCAAAGTTTTGCTTTGCAAAGGTGTAAAAAGATTTGTCGGTTGTTAGACCAAGTAACGTTTAAACCAGTAATGTCTAAACCAAGTTAAGCTAACAACCTTCAGGCACGAAGCTGTGACCATAGCAGAAACAATCCTGCATAACTCGCGCGTTCACGCAGCCAATCTGCGGGTAAAGAAGATGCTAATGACAATGTTTGACTTGCCATTAACCCTGAACCAGCTACAGCAAGAACATACGTTTTGTTTTCAGAAGACCCCGTAACGTCTTCGTAAAGAGCTAAACCTATATCTGCATTAAGGCGTTGAGCGGCAGCCTCTGCAATGACTCGAGCCGAAGCATCGTCATTTTTTATGTTAAAGTCTAGGGCTGCTTGTGCCTGCATGTCATATGCTACCACGCTACCCCTATAGGCTGTGGCAGCTTCGCTTACGCTGCTCAAGAGATGTGAAAGAAACCCCCCAGTTGTGGTTTCAAAACTAGCCAAAGACAGTGATTTTTCGTTTAGTCTGATGTTGATGAGAGTAACAATGTCATCTTGATTTGTGCCCCAGGTTACAGGCTCGAGCAAAGCTTCGACTTCTTTAAGCGCAGGCTGAGCCTTTGCATAAGCCTCTTCTTTGGTTTTTGCCTTGGCTGCGACACGTACATGTACCCCGTCCTTTTTGGCATAGGTGGCCACACTTGGATTGGAAGATAAGGTAAGTATTCCTAGCTTTTCTGCAATTTGTGATTCGCCCCAGCCGTAGGTCTTAAAGGTTTGGCTAAAAAGGGCAGCTGTGGCCAGAGGGAGTCTAGGCAGGGCTTCTAGTTCCCACATCCGTGTTAACTCTCTAGGTGGGCCAGGTAAGGTCACAATAAACTTAGTTTTTCCGTTACGCGGTGTCTTAACAAGCCAACCAGGGGCTGTACCCCGTGGATTAGGCAAACTTTCTGCCGAGGGAATCAGCCAGGCTTGTTTGAGATTTTTTTCGGGCATGCTTCTATTAAGGCGCTTAAAGCGGTCACGTAAATCTTGCTCGAGCCTGGCATCAACACTAGGCGTCTCTTTTAGAGTCTCAGCAATTGCCTCACGGGTCATATCATCATCGGTGGGTCCAAGACCCCCACTCAAAACCAGTAAATCTGAGCGCTCTAAAGCTTGCTCAATAGCATGAACAATGCGCCCAAGATTATCGCCAACGCGCTGCGACCAGTAAACATCTACCCCGCGACCCGCTAAATCACTCGCCAAATAGCTGCTATTGGTGTCAATAATTTCACCTAAAAGCAGCTCTGTTCCAACACTCAGAATTTCTGCAGATTGAATAAGGGTTTCCATAATCATGAGAATACCACCGCTAAAGCTTGGCTCGAGGGCGAAAGAACTTTCTAAAGCTTAAGAATGTTGCTGATATCCTGCCATATAACCAGTTTTAAATGAGTTTAAGCTATTGCCCAAAAGAGCTACATTTTAATTTG
>JAHEBB010000626.1 GCA_024642575.1 Trueperaceae bacterium
GGTCAACCAGCATACTCATTATGTATTGACGGCTAAATGATAAGGGATTGCCAAAGGGGTCTTTGCCACCGACGCCGATATCTTGATTGGTCGGGGTAACACCAATGTTATAAAAACCATCGTCATAAAGCGCAACTCCACCATCACTCATAAGCATACGTTCGATAAGACCCTTTTCCTGAAATTCTTGTTGAAGGACTGAAGCTGCACTGGAAAATTCAGAGCCTTTGTGGCAATTGGCACATTTTCCCTGATTAAAGAAAATGCTCATACCACGTTTTGCCTGTTCGCTTAAGGCTGATGATTGACCCTCTGCCCAGTCATCAAAAGGGGCTTCATCTGAAATTAGGGTGGTCTGATAGAGCTGTAGAGCTAGACCCCAGAATAGTGAAAAGTTAAGTTCCATTTGGTTAAAACCATCTTGAGTTTGATCTGATTTCCAGTACTTATCATTAAAACTGTCTTGAATGAGTTGCTCATAACTTATCTTTAGGCCATGCCCGTCATTATCACGGTATGCGCCCAGGACACTATCTTGAGGGTGAACTTCTTGTAGGGCTAAAGGCTGCCGCTCTAACAATTTACGACCTATCTCAGCAAACTTTCGGTCTCTACAGCTCATTTCTAAGTCACTTGTGGGGGGACTAGAGGCTTGAGAGGCCAGGCTCGAGTTACTTAGCTCAATCTGTTCTACTTTTAAATCACTATCTTTGAACACTCGAGCGTTTTCACTACGGTTACCAAAAGGATCAACTCCATTAAAAATATTATTGGCACGTCCATCCCAGAAATTTCGGAAATTAAAGACGGCATTAATCATACTGGGAGTGTTACGAGGTTCAACTCGGCGTGTCCCTAAACCATTCACATGGAAAATCGGATCAGGAGACCATTCGCATTCATCAAACGTTGTATCAGCATCTGGGACGTTTTTAAACATCCCGTTATGAACCCCTTGAGACGACAGAGTGTCATTGGTCGTAAATTTTACGCCTGAATAGGGATTATTCGGGTCATTAAATTGGTGAAAAGGGAAGTCGGCTTCTTTAACTGTATAGTTTGGGCCACTTTTTGCACCGCTTGCTGTCGTATTAAATTTATCATCACCTGCATTGAGTCCAGGAGATACCTGATTTTTAATGCGATTGTCTGCGCCAGCATGAAAATGGCAGCTAGCGCATGCTTGACCGTCACTGCCAGCCGCTTGATCCCAAAAAAAGGCTTTGCCTAGTACAATTGCTAGATCCTTGTCTTTGACAAACTTATTGAGGTCTTTGACCTCAGGCACTTCAACTGTTTTTAAAGAGTCAGGTACGATTGGCCCTTCTTCAATAGTAATAGAAGAAATAAGGTTATCAAACCCCATTGCACTTAAATCACTCACTTCTTGACCTGACATAAAAGTGGCGCACTTACCGCCACCATTTTCCTTTTCACAGGCAATAGCTCTTAGACCTATACCAACTTTGATAGAACTTATTTGCCCAGTTACATCCTTGCCTAGAGCATCTTTACCCGCAAAAATGCCCAGCTTTTTTAGGTCTGTTTTTTTGCCCTTAAAGTTGGCATCTGCATATACGGTAACTTTAGGGGCAGCTGCATCTACAACTTCGGTGTCAGGCGTTGGTGTGCTGGGACCGTTACAAGCTATAAATAGGGTGAGAAAAAGGCTCACAAATAATAATTTGCCCAGCCTTAGTTTGTTTTGAAAAATCAACATAGATTCCTCCTTTTGTGAGACTAAGTGAAAATAATTGAAGTGAGGACAAGGTGAAGAAAGTAGGTATGTTAAATACCTAGGAGTTAATGTTTCAAAGAACCGTTACCCAGGCTTTACAAAACTGTCTGAACATTGGTTCTTAGAAAAATGTGAGGTGCTTAACATATAAAGCACAACAGGAGTTGGGACAGTGAAATTCATGATACCTCCTTCAAATATTGTTAAGTGCTAGGTAAACCTTGCTTAATAGAAGGTAAGCGCAGTTTGCAGCTAACATAACTCTAGCAATCAAGGTAAAATTGCTTAAAAAATCGGAGTTTCTATTTGACTTTTAACATTTAACTTACTCATTTAGTAGCGTTTAAGAGTAGGTGCTGAAGAAGTACATACAAGCGATTTTGATGAAGTTTCTTGAAATTTGCAATCTTAAAAGGTGTTTATAAGTGGATCATGCTTGTTCGGGGGAGAGCTATCGTAAACAAACGAAAATTAAGATCATTTTGAAAACTTGGAGTTGAATATAATATTGACTAAGGTCAAAAAGCTTCTAAGGATGAAAAGGTGAGGCAAAGTAACCTATAATCACGAGCAAGCAAGCCTGTCAGTTTCTATGTTTTCAATTAACTAAATTCTTGACAAGTGGGTTAGGTATCGTTTGTAGCTAATAGGCGAATAGAGCTGTGATGGTTGCCTTTCATGCTCGAGCTAAAAAGTATATGCTCAAACCTGTAAAACCCATTCCTCTTTACCCCTGCTCTAAATAGTGGGGGTCATTTATGAGGGATGAGTCTAATCCTTTGACGGGAAACCAAGCCCAAACTACTCAAGATTCCAATCCACCTGACTATCTTGGGCGGGGAGCTTGGTTTTTCCCGCTAATGCCTTAACAATCATTTGGTCTAAAGAGTTGTCAGACTTTTGTAAGAAACACAGGTTTATAGTAAACATAGCAACACAAAATGTTTTAGCTGCAACCTAGCCGAGGGTTGCATGACCTCCTGAGTAAGCCAAATGACCAAAAAGCATTTGGCTTATATTTTTATCTGGTCATAGTTCATAGTTTGTAAGAAAACTGTGAGAAACCCCTTGATAATCTGAGCACAATCGTAGAAGACCTGTTTTCAAACAGCTTTTACAAACACCCCTTTTCTCCTTAGGGGCAATGACCTGCTTTAATAACCTTTGGGCGCTCTAAAAAGCAGCGAGTCAGTAGCGCAACCGACCTAGGAGGTCTTCTTGAATTACGTTATGCAGTCTCCTCTT
>JAHEBB010000627.1 GCA_024642575.1 Trueperaceae bacterium
TACAGTGTGATTTCAGACTTAAGCGTGAGCGCTGCAAGTGTAGCGGCAGATCAAAAGACCGTTAAACTAATAACCTCTCCACAAACAGCAAATATCTCTTACGCCTTGTTGGTTAGTCAAAGTGTGACAGACCTAGCAGGCAATCCTTATCAGGCTGGCAACGATGAGCAGTTTGCTACTACCTTTTTTGGGGTTGCACCAGCCGCGCTCGAGCCGCCTGATTTTAAAGTGAGCATTGCGGGTTACTCTGCTACTGAGCCTAAACTTGCGGTTCAGGTTGAAGGTTTGCAAACAATAGATTTAGAGAAGCTCGAGTACAGGCTCGAGCGGTTTAGCAGCAAATGCTCAGACGCTTCACTCATTGCTAAAACAGTTGCTGTGCCTTCGCCTAACGCTACCTTTACCATTGATGTACCCACGACCAACTATGGGGCGTTTAAACTGAGTGTCATTGCAACCTATAAAGCCTCAGCATTTCAGAACCCTGTAAAAACAATTCTGTCTGAACCCTTCTTTCCTGAAAGTGTTAATGATCCTGATGCACTTGCAGGCTTGGAAGGGCTGGCCTTTGTTGAAGTTATAGATAATTACAGTGTCTTTAATAATCTGAAACAAGCCGACGTCAGAACTATAAAAACGGGAACTATAGGACAAACCGAAGAGGCATTTTCCTTTGAAGTCATTATTGATTTGCAAACTCCAGCCGACGCAAATGTGGAATTTATTAGTTATAACCTTAGTGGATTAGCAGCGGCAGACAGGAAATGGTGTGACTCAGCGGGTTTTGAATATACCGTGAGTAGCGGTAAAACTGAGCTTCAGGGTGAAGGGCCAAACGAGGCTTTCAACAAACCTCTTGTTGATGGCGGAGGGCCAAACACACCTTTTGGTTTTGATATTAAACCTGAACCTCTGGTAGTTGATGGCGGGAGTACAAGAAGGCTATTTACGCTCTACAAAGTGGAAGTGGACGAGGGTTTTTCTACCAAGGATGACCCCGAAGCTATCCAAAATGCGCCAACACAGACGCTCGAGTTTCTGGTGATGGACTGCTTATCTCAAGAGCTACCTGAAGGCATTACTTGTGCTGACTTTAATGACATTGGTAGATAAATCTCAAAGTGTGGACTGATGATCTAGTACCTTAACGCTTTCTACCCCTGCAACGATTTTGGCGATGGCGTCATTTGTTAACGTTTGACCTGCTTGCCAGAGTTCTGCAAAGGTTTGTTTAGCCAAGCCATCCCTTAAACGTTTTTCGGTCTCTTTAATCTGGCTTTGCTCTATAGGTGCTAACACCATACCTAAGTGCTCGAGCGTTTGACAGGCCAGGGCAAGCAGCTGAACGGCTAATTCTTGATGTGAACTAAAGCTTAAAACGTAGGCAAAGGCAAGCAAGTTTTGGGTTAGAATTTGTTGATTAGCGAGTTTTTGTGCATGGATCTGACCTTGCTTGAGAAAATTTAGAGCATGTTCTAATTCATTAAGGTGAAAGCTGGCAAGGCCAAGACCATTTAAAGCTTTAGCCATTCCCCATATGTCTTCACGTTTTTGGTGATTAGCTAAACAGCTCTCAAAAAAACGTTTTGAAGCCACAAAATTCTTTTCCAAGCGGGTGAGAGTGCCGAAATTTTCTAAAATCACGGCTTCGCCAAGGCTATCTCCACACCGTTGGTAAAGGTCTAAACTTTCCTCATACGCTTTTCTTGCTTCTGAGTAGCGACCTTGTGCTTTTGCAAGTACGCCTAAAGCATTGAGGCTATCGGCGACGCCTAAACGATCATCAATTTCTCGTGACAGTACTAGACCTTGATCGTATCGTTTTTCTGCTTCTGTATAATTGCCCTGCCGCCTGGCCACAATTCCAAGGTTGCTTAGTGTTCTTGCAGAGCCTCTGGTATCTTTTGCTTGTTGCCGAAGCTCGAGCGCATTCTCATAAAACTGTTTTGCCTTTAAAAGATGTTCTTGGCGCAGATAAATATTGCCTATTTCATGTAAAACGGATGCCTTAGCTAAAGGCTCTTTTGAGGTTTCGAGCAGGGTCAGACTTTGGAAAAGATAGTCCTTAGCCTTTTCATATTCATTCTGATAATTTGAATTTATCCCCATATAACAAAGGGTTTGGGCAAGACCTTGAGTATCATTGCTATCCTTAAAACTATCTAAGGCTTTATTTAGCGATGCCCACGCAATTTGATAATACCCTTGCAAGGTTTTTACATAGGCTAAATGTGCGAGGAGTTTTGCAAGTGTAGGTCTATTGTCGTTAGAGGGGTTTAGTTCAAGTATTCGCTCAGCGAATTGCTCTACTTCATTCCAATGCCCCCTTATAAACCAATACTGAAAAAGATTATTGGCAAGCTCAAGGGCAGATTCTTGGTCGTAATTTTCTAGAAAATACTCGAGCGCTTTTCTTAAATTGGCATGATCTGGCTCGAGCTGATTGAGCCAGTTTAGTTGTTCGGGGCCACCTTTTAAAGGTGTTTCGGCAGTTTCGGCTAAAGCTGCAAAAAAGTCAGCGTGTTTTGTTTTTATTTCGACGACTTGCTGGGGGTCAGCCAAAAGCTTTTCATAGGCATATTGCCGCACAACCTCTAAAAACTCAAAACGCCCTGTTTGCTCTCTACGTATCAGTGATTTATTGACCAATTTTAAGAGGGTGCGTGGGCTGCCACCCGTTACAGCTCTGGCAGCGTCTAACGTAAAGCCACCTGCAAAGATTGACAGGGCAACTAAGGTTGTTTGCTCATCACTGGTTAAAAGCTTCCATGAACTATCAAAAACGGCTCTTAAACTCTGGTGGCGGCTGGGCAGATCGGCAAAATCACTTTCTATCAAATCAAAACTTTTGCGGGTTTCTGCCAGGACCTCGCTTACATCCATAAGTCTCAGCCATGATGCAGCCAGTTCTAAGGCAAGGGGCACGCCTTCTAAAGTTTGGCACAGATCAAAGATGTCTTTGCGATTTTCACCTGAGAGGG
>JAHEBB010000628.1 GCA_024642575.1 Trueperaceae bacterium
GCCATAAAGGCTCTGCTTTGTTCACCCTCGAGGCTTAAATAGCTAAGCAGCAATAAAGGTTTAAGCCTAGCAAAGCTCGAGCCTTCTAGACTTAGACCTCCTAAGGTTTTTAGTCTCACAGACCTATTCTAACAAGTGGCTGACAAAAAGGGATTCGAAAGATTCCAATTCAGAACTATGGCGTAGGATCCTCCAGATTTCCCAGGAAATTATGTGTAGATATAGATACCTAAAAGTAGCGATCAGAAGGTTTCGAACTCGATCAAACTCCAATCCCAGGCTGGATTGAGATAGCATATTTTTTTTCCTTTTACTGTAGCTATAATTGTAAGTAACCGAGTATTGTCATCTAGCTGAAAAACCGTGTAGGAATCAGGCTCGAGCCTTAACAATTTTCGGGGTGTTTCCGTCACCATTTTGATGCTAGAATCGAGCCCACACAGCCTTATACCCACTTCAAGACAATCTTTGAGTGAACTGGCCGAACCTGCCAGATAATTGCTAGCGTACATCGTCAAGCGCCCATTTTCAGCAAGTTCGACCTTGCCACCAATGCTACTTTCGTAAATCCCTGAAGGCATTTTGGCTAAGGCTACGGCATCACTGGTGATAATTAGACCCTCACTGCCTTTGACTTTATATAAAACCTTCATGACAGAATCTGGCAAATGATGTCCGTCAAAAATTGCACTGGCATAAAGCCTATCTTCCGCCAACTGATCCCAGATAAAATTAGGATGTCTGGGCAACGTAGCTGGCGCACCATTTGCAAGATGGGTTGAAAGCTTCGCACCTGCATCGACTGCCTGCTGAATAGCTTCTGTCGATGCCATTGTATGACCTAAAGCCACCACAATGTCCTGCTTTGTCAGGTAACGAATAAATGCCTCACTGCCTTCATACTCTGGCGACAAGGTTACGATTTTAATAAGACCCTTTGCCGCCTTCTGGAACGCTTCAAACTCAGCTATGTCTGGCGCATGAACATTCTCAAGAGGATGCGCCCCTCTAGCACCCTCTTGAGGGGAAATATAAGGACCTTCAAGGTGAATACCGGCAACGCTGGCAGCAATGTCAGGATCATTCTCTACCGCTTCGGCGATGGCCGCCACAGCTTTTTTTATACGCTCGGTTGGACCCGTAATTACCGTTGGGAAAACCGTGGTAACCCCTTCTTGCCAGAGGCGCTTTACCATCTGGCTGACCGTTTCAGCAGAAATATCAGCAGTATTCATATCAAAACCAGCAAAACCGTTTACCTGAATATCTACCCAACCTTCGCTGATATAATAATTAGGGCTTGCAGGCTTTAAGGAAGGTTCCCGCACAAACTGCTTATCTAAGCTTAGCTTGACTGAGGCTTTGCTTTTAATATCCTGGGTAATAAGTTCCATATCAAGCATCTTTGGCTGTTTGAATCAGTTCGGTTAAGGTATTCACCAGTTTATCTCCTGCATCTTCACGGTAAACCGCAGGGTAACCGTAATAGCGAAAGGCTTCCTCGACTTCGTAACCCCCTTGACGGTAAGCAGAGTGGTGCGGGATGTAACCTGGGGCCGCATTAGCATAAGCTAGCGTTACAAGGGTCAAATCTGGAAAGCGTGCTTTTAGCTCGAGCCCGTGCTCAACAAAAACTTCTCCAGGATACATCGCAAAACACAGCTTACCTAACACAATGCACATCACTTCGGTCTTGACCTCGGTTTGCCCCCAATCCTGCGTTTTGGCCCAGTTTAAATAGCTTCGTAAAACCGCTCTTTGACCTGCCTGATTAGCATCTAAGAGCTCGAGCTCTTTTACATTTAAGTCCTCTTGGCTTGGGGGCAGCGCAGGTTTTAAAGGCAAGGCAATAACCTGTCTTTGCACCTTGAGTTTTGAAAATGAAAGTGCGTTGTTATTTCTTGGACTGGCTAGGGTTTCACTAGTATGCAAAACTGCACTAGCAAGCAAACGGCCAAGCCGCTGCGCTTCGGTAAAAGTACGCAGTTCAAAACCAATCCCTTTGATGCTGTCCTCAGCGCTATGACCCGGGGTATTAATCTGACCACAGCAACCCGTAGCAAAAAGAACATGGGTTTGCGGATAAAGCCGCTCTAAGGTATCGCTAAGATAACCCGAGTAATCGCGAGTAAAACTAAGGTTATTGGGCCCAAGCATTACTGGGTGACAGGCATAACTTGTAAAAAGCGCGTAAAGCCCATCTTTATCTTCAAAGCGAATCACAGGGACATCAGGGTCGGTGGGGCCGTTTTCGACACGGCGGTTATGAGCAACCGTAGTTTCTTGACCTATACCCAAAGAGATGCTTACAGGACGAAGGGCAGCTACTGCTTCGGCAGCTATTTTGGTGGCTCGAGTACTCACCATTTCTAGATAGTTGCTATCTACCGAACCTAGCAACGCATCTTCTAGCATGACAGGCCCTCCATGTGTGTGCGTTGCCATAACAGCAATATGTTCTAGAGGAATGGCCGTTTGGGCAGTGATTTGGGAACGTATTGCCTCAACCAGCTTTGTACCTACGCCAATAACATCCAGAATAATAAGCAGAGCTGTTTGAGTACCATCAGAAAGCGCTAAAGCTCTGATATAAAGTGGGTCATGAACAGCCCTTGCACCTTCAGTGCGTATCACAAAACCTGACATTGGACTGCCTAGAGGTGGGGTTATTTCAATCTTGGCGAACCCTGCTTGAAACTGTTCCATAGTCTCCCTTTTGCTTGGCTAAACCCTTCTTGTTATTCAAATAAATCCATGATACATTAGTTTCTGTCTGAAATAAACTAATGTCCAGACCGCCTCATAAAGGAGTAAAGACGCCTGCATGATAAGTCCTCAGTTAGTAGGAAAACCTGGTTTACTGCGAGATTTAAATTACCGTGCTGTGTTTGAACTTTTGGCATACAAAGGCCCCAAATCTCGGGTTGAGCTGGCCGAACAGCTTGATTTAAGCCGTCCTTCTATGTCTCGTTTAGTAGAAA
>JAHEBB010000158.1 GCA_024642575.1 Trueperaceae bacterium
ATAATTTTTAGAACCTAACCTTTTGCTACAAAGTGATAGCATTGAGTGTGGCTATTTACCAAGATGCGCGACCCTTAACCTTTGATCAAGTTATTGGTCAGGAACATGTCAAAACGGTTCTTATTGCTGCCTTAAGTCGCGGAAGAATTGGTCATGCTTATTTATTTTCAGGGCCCAGAGGGGTCGGTAAGACAACAACTGCAAGACTTTTAGCCATGGCAGTCAACTGTGAAAACAAGAACGTGTCTCAGCGTCCTTGTGGGGTCTGTGAATCCTGTCAACTCATAAGAAAAGGCAACCATCCCGATGTAACGGAGCTCGATGCAGCCAGTAACAATTCAGTAGAAGATATTCGGGATTTAAGGGAAAAGGTCAGGCTAGCAGCGATGCGCGGAGGAAGCCGTGTTTGGGTTTTAGACGAGGCTCATATGCTCAGCCGCGCTGCTTCAAATGCCCTGTTAAAAACCCTTGAGGAACCGCCTCCTAATCTGGTTTTTATCCTTGCGACGACTGAGCCAGAAAAACTGCCTGCGACTATTTTATCTCGCTGCCAACATTTTCGGTTTCGTCGGCTTAGTGAAGCTGAAATTAGAACCAAGCTAGCAGGACTTTGTGAAAAGGCAGGGGTCAGCGCCGAAGAGGATGCGTTGCAGCTTGTTGCCAGAGCCGCTGATGGCGCGATGCGTGATGCTGAAAGTATGCTCGAGCGTCTTTTGGCAACAGGCGAAACCATAGACCGTCAAAAAGCAGAAGAAGCCCTTGGCTTACCACCGCAAGATCAGATGAGACAGCTTGCCCGCTTTCTGTCTGAAAAAGATATTGGCGCGGTATTTGCGCTGGCAACAGATCTCTATTTTGCTGGGTTTGCACCCAGTAGTCTCTCAGAGCACCTGACAAAAACCATTAGGGACGCCCTAGCAGCTCAGGTTTTAGGCGATGATGACTTTGATCTTGGACTGAGTACAGAAGAATTACTAAGGCTAATTCATGCCTTAGATGATGAAAAAGACCGCTTTGCCAAACGGGATAATCTTTTCTCGCTCGAGGTTAGTCTCATTAAAGGCATTAATGCCTTTAGCCATAACCTGCCACAAACAGTAGCTGTC
The DNA here is from genome assembly GCA_024642575.1 of Trueperaceae bacterium. Classification (GTDB taxonomy): domain Bacteria; phylum Deinococcota; class Deinococci; order Deinococcales; family Trueperaceae; genus JAHEBB01. The sequence goes on from JAHEBB010000158.1 coordinate 1,107, forward strand.
GAGCAAGCATCCGAAAATCTAGAAAAAGCTGAACCTAAAATAGCTTCAAGTAATCTTCCTGAGTTTGACCCCTTTGCTAAGGCTCCCGCCAAACCAAAGGCAACTGCTGATGAAAGAGAAGCCCTCATGGTCGCTACAGAAGACTCATTGTCTGTCAGTTGGCACAAAATTAAAAAGGCAGCCGACCCAAAACTAAAAGCCTTTCTTACCCCTGCCAGAGAAGAAATTGAAGGGAAGATTATCAAGCTTATGTTTGATGAAAGGTACAAGTTTCACTTTGGGCAGCTTAAAAACAATTTAGAAAGTTTGGTAGAATTAGTAGCCAGTCTTTATGGCGGTGGGTTTGAAATTGTGCTGGAAGGCCCGGGAGGTACGGTCAGAAAAAAGACCTAGCGGGGTCAGCCTCTACCCCGCACCATGCCAAACCAAACGCAGAACCAAAACCGCCTCTAACAAAATCGGAACTTACGAATCTATCAAAGGAGGAGCTTTATCCTTTTGAGGATGAGGCGTCTGGCAGTCCTGTGCCTGTTTCAGTTACTAATAATAGTGGGAAATTAAAAGAAAATCTTATCCAGCCAAAAAACCCCGAAGTTCCTAAAAGCTCAGAAAAATCTCAGGCTAAACCTATTAAAGAGCCTGTTCTTGCTAACGTTTCTTTACAGGAAGCACAATTTGTTGAAGAAGAATTGCCAGCAGATTTCTGGGCGAGTGAAACCTTTGCCCATGAACCCTTAGCTGATTCTTTTGCACCACCCCATGAATCCTATGCAGAAGCAGAGACCCTATTTGAAGCGGGAACATTAATTGATGTTGATAGCACTGACATAGGCGTGGAGAGTGGTGAAAGTAGAGCTGACAACCTTGAAAATGAAGCTGACCCAGATCTTCTATTCTCAAAATTTCAGAGCTTGTTTCCAGGAAAGATCATCAGGATAGAAACGTTAAAAGAATCAACGACAACTGAAGATGAAGAAAGTGAGGCGGCAACCTCTTTATTTGATGAAACGCAGGTAGAAGGAGCTTAAGCCTAGCTGGCTAAATAACGCCTTACTGCATCTTGTAAACTAAGCTCATCCCCCTCGAGCGCCTTCCAGTATTCTTTAAAAAAGGGCATCACCTGTGCTCTGGCGGTTTCTAACTCGAGCCTGAAAATTGCACCAAGAGGCCCCGCATTTTCTAGATAAGTCTGATCCATTTTCTCTAAAGCAGATGTTCTGTCATAAGGGAGTAGATGGTGTTTGGCATGCCAACCTGAAGCCCTTAGCTCGAGGCTATGGTACTGAGTTTTTCCAGTTTCATTTACGGGAATACCCAAAGAACCTAGAGTAATAATTTTGCCCTTTGCCCAGTTTTTTTCTTGGTAATGATGTTGGTGACCTCTTATAATGAGCTTTGGCGCATCAGGAAATAGCAGCTCGAGCTCGTTATCGCTACTTGACTTATAAATCGCGGCTTGATCGTTAAGGGGACCTGCATGGGTAATGAGGAGATGATTGAACCGCAGGCTAAGTGGTAAGGAACGCATGGTCATGAGATCGGTATCTGAAAACTGCGCTTGCATCCAGGCTAAAAGTTTAAAGCGTTCTTCAGACCACTCGGGCAGGGCGTTTGGGGTTCCATAATCAAAAACATAACGTTCATGATTGCCTCTAAGGCAAATAAACCCCTCGTTCTGAATTAAATCCCAGCAAGCTTTTGAATCAGGATGCATATTTATGGCGTCACCTGCAACAATGATTTGATCAACGTTTGTACCACTAACATGCTCGAGCACAGACTCGAGCGCGCTTAGGTTTCCGTGAATATCGGTAAGAACCGCCAATTTCATAAGAACAAAAACTCCATAGTAAAAGACTGCTTAAAATAGGTAGGTAGACATCGGGTAATGCAGTTATAACTTAATAAAAAAGGGGGCTGATGGCGTATTACTTTCACTGCTAACACTTTACCATCAGGCCAAATACGAGGAATAGGAAAATCCCCGAGCGGAATTGCAGATGAAAGAGACAACAGACATGAGCAGGGTCAAGGCCATATAATTGTGTGTTGTGATTTGCCCTAACTGTGCTGCGCGTAATGCCGAAAGCATGCGTTACTGTGGTCGTTGCGGAAGCCCCCTGCAAACGCATTCGCTGGTACGTGAGCGGCGCAATGTCAGCATGGTTTTTGTTGATCTAAGTGGATTTAGCAGTTTGACCAGAGAATTTGAACCTGAAAGGCTTCGTGACCTTGCTGATGAAGTCCTGACTGTCGTAGCTGGTGTTATCGAAGACTACGATGGCTATGTTGACGCCTTTCAAGGTGATGGTCTGATTGCCCTTTTTGGTGCGCCTCATTCGCATCCAGATGATCCTGAACGAGCCGTACGGGCTGCGGCAGCGGGCTTAAGAGCCATTGAAGGGGTGGGAAAAGCCAAAGGGTTTAACTTAAGAGGGCGGGGTGGGGTTAATACAGGCGTGGTTATTGCTGGCGCTGTGGGTTCAGGACGGGTTAGGGAATACACTGTTATGGGTAGTGCGGTTAATCTGGCTGCAAGGCTCGAGACGGCTGCCTCACCAGGAGAAGTATTTGTGGGCCCTGAAACCTTTAAACTAACTCGCCATTGCATCACCTATGAAGCTGTATCTCCTGTAAGTTTGCAAGGCTTTCCTAATATTTCTGAAGTCTATAAACTCATAGCCTTTAACGAAGATAGTTACGATGACCCCTATACGGATTTAGCGTTTGTAGGGCGAGAACCTGAGTTAGCGCAATTAACATCTCAGTTTGAAACGGTTCTTGAACACGACCTTAGTGAAACCGTCTGGTTAAGTGGCGATGCCGGTATTGGTAAAACCAGACTGGCTCGAGAATTTATCAAAAAAATTCAAATGCAAAATCAAGTCAAGATTGTTTGGCTCGAGGAACAGTCCCTTGATACTGAAGCAATGTGGCGTCAGTTGGCTAAACAAGTATTTGACTTAGAAGACGATGACCATAAAGCCTGGACACAGCTAATGAAACAGAATTTAGACCAGTTTTTGCCCAATGAACCTCGCTGGCACAATTATATTTTGAGTAGTCTGAGCCTAGTCGAAAACAAACCTTGGCGGCGCTTGGAGCGTCGAGGAGTAGATCGAACGTTTTTAGCCTGGAGAGATTTACTCAAAGCCTTTGTTGCCAAAACTTCAGAAATCCAAGGACTTATTCTGGTGGCTGAACATAGTTCCCAAGGTTCATCCTTTGGACAATTTTTAGATTTGCTAGACGACCTAGCGGCAGCCTTATTTGTTATCAGAACGAACCGAGGCAAGGACGTGCCTGCTGACGCTACACAAATTGCTTTACCTCCGCTAAGTCTTCAAGAGAGCATGGAGCTGGTTGATCAAATTGCCAATCCAATTTTGAGAGTTGCAACCAATTCATTGGTGTTTCAAGTTGGTGGGGTGCCTGCTAATATCCTTGAACTGGGGCGCGCTTTAAACATCACGCCACAGAGTTCTTTTTCGGGTTCACTGGCATCTTTACTTCAGGCTCGACTTGACATGCTTTCCGGAACTGCAAGGCAAGTCATGGCTTATGCAGCCTTAACTGGCGAGCGAACCTGGGAAAACTTGATTCTAGATTTGGCTGACCATGAAGGTGAAATGGCACTTGAAGAATTAAACCGTGAACACCTTCTAATTCGCGAACCCCTTTCAAGTATTGATAATGAAAGTGAGTATCGGTTTCAAAGTGAACTCTTACGTCGCGCCGTTTTGCGTATGATTCCTTTTACCGAGCGTCCTTTACTTCATTTAAAGATTGCTTCCTGGCTCGAGATGAATGCACCTTTAGCCCTTTCAGCCACCATTGGCTATCATTTTAAAGAAGGCAAGTCGCATGAAGCGGCCTACCCCCATTTTTTATCAGCGGCAGATTTGGCGATAAGCGAACAAGATAAAGTGCAGGGCTATAAGTATTTTGATGAGCTTTTAAAGCTCGAGCTTTCACCCCATCTCTTAGCCCAAGGTGCCTTGACCTACGCCCAAGCGGCCCTGAGCTTAGAAGATAGCAAAACAGCGCTGGCCCAGCTTAATACGGCGGATGAATGGATAGAACTTGCTGATGAGCTTGAAAAAGCCGACCTTAGGCCGGTTCATAAACGCCTTTATGATGACTTAAGTACCAAATTAGGTTCAGGTCAAAAGGCAGAAAGCTCTAGCTAAAGACTAGCCTCTTCTAAATCAAATCTAGTGTTTCCCATTTGGGCTGCTGACTAATCTCTAACGCAAAGCTCTGACCATAAACAAGGTAGCGGTCAATCAGCGCTTTTTGTGATTTGGGTTGTGTAAGTACGGTATTTGCCTCAGGAATATCGAGGTAAAAGTGATTAAACCAGAGGTTTAGGCGCTCCAGGAGACCATCCCAGCCTGCACGCTCGAGCGCCAAAATGTAGATTTGCGTAGCCAGGGCAAGTTGGTTTTTGGGATTGAGTTTTTGTTTGCTTACCCCTCGCAAATAAGCTCTTGCCCAATCAAAACCAATCAAAAGATCAAAGAGTTCGCTAACTTCACCAGGAAGTTTAAAGCCGACTTCCAAAAAAACTTCATCTAACTTATGCTTAAAGCGACCAGGATAGTCAGCAGGAACAAAAAGCTGAATCAGGACCTTACGACCTTTGATAAAGGGAATACCGTAGATGCTTTGACAGAGCTTGTGCCAGTCTTTAGTATCGAGTACCAGAAGCTCGAGCCTAGGACTAAGCCCCAATTGTGTATTAGCTGCCTTTTGTAGATCAAGTAGAAAGCTATGGATTTGCCTTGCACGCCGTTGCTGAAAGTGAGAGTAGCGCAGTCCAAGCTCTGGACTCGCTATGTGATGTAGATGGACGCGCTCTAAGGACACTAGCTCCAGTCTAGCGTTTTGCCAGCAGAAATCAAAGATAAGGTTTATAAAAGATGACTTCAGATTAGAGCGTTTGTTAAGCTATGAACTTGCTGAGCTATAACAAAATAGCTAAGCATTCAGAACTCGCATAGCAATGTATTTTCAAGACTAGCTATGTCTTGAAAATGAAGATGGGTATTAAGCAAATAAAGGGCAGTGATCGGCGCTAATATTAAAAGTGCAGGCTAAATAATAGGAAAGTAGGAAGGACAATGACAATCTATACTGGGCTGGCTCTTACTTTGCTGGTTGGTATCTTAATAGGTTTATTGGTGGCGCGCCTGAGCGTGAAAAAGAGTCTCTATAAGGCTACCAAGGTAGATGATTTGGAGCTTCAGTTAGGTGAAAAAGAACTTGAAATGGCAGAATTTAAGGAGCAGGTAAGTGACCATTTTGTTGAAACTGCCGACCTTATCAATAACTTAACGCAAAGTTATAAGGCTGTTTATGATCACTTAGAGAAGGGTGCTTTTTCACTGGTAGGTGCAGAAAATTTACAAAAACGACTGAGTGACGTGAAAGCTGAGAGTGTTAGGCTCGAGTATATTGGTCTTAAACGCCCTGAAGTCAGTAGAGAAGCTCTCTATGTTGTCGAACTCCCCGAGTCTGTAACTGAGACTCCTACTTTACTAAGTAGCCTTTCAGAGGCGCTGCACATTTCAAATGATCAGGCTAAAAATTTGCTAAAACGCGCACCAGGGGTAATCACAAAAGCCATAAGTTTGAAAAAGGCCGAACAAGTTGAAGTCATTTTGAAGGCTCAAGATATAAAAGTAAATCTGAATGCTGTTGAGCTTTAACGTGTATTTGCTATTTAATACCAAACCCGATAATACGCTTAATAAACTCTAAAGAGATTTATACCGCTCCAATCGGGTTTGGTATTGTTTTCAACGATCAAAGATCGCATTTAATTCCTTAAGAATTAAATGGAAAGGGTATAAGAGGGTGAACTCATAAAAACTTTAGGTTTGAGATAAGTTAGCTAGAGTTTTCTGGCCCTCGAGCGTGAAATTGCCAGGCTTAATAAAATGACTGGTAATAATCCCACAACAACAATGGCTAAGGCCCCCCCTGACGCCTCGACAAGTCGTTCATCTGAAGCGAGTCGGTAGACTCTAATGGCAAGCGTATCAAGATTAAAGGGTCGCACGATTAAAGTCGCAGGGAGTTCTTTCATGGTGTCGACAAAAACAAAGATGGCAGCACTAAGTAGGCTTGTTCTAAGTAGAGGGATATGAATAGTAATTAAGCGACCTAAGGAGTGTTTGCCAAGACTTCTTGCCGCTTCATCCATACTATTTGTAATTGATTTTAAACCTGCTTCTAGGGTATTAAAGGCCGCGGTTAGAAACCTAACAAGGTAGGCAAAAATGAGCCCAACCATCGTGCCGCTTAAGAGTAGACCCGTGGAGACGCCGAAAACGCGCTCACTGAATCCATCAATCTGGTTATCGAGCCGGCCAAAACTAATTAGAATGCTAACCGCTATTACGGAACCTGGGACAGCGTAGCCCATAGAAGCTATGCGTGTAGCCAGCTTGTTTAGCCAATTGGGTCTTATGCGCTCGCCATAGGCCAACAGTAGTGCAATACCTATCGCCAGAACTGCGGTAATGCTAGCCATCGTTAGACTGTTTCTTGCAAAGGCCCAAAACTCAGGGTTAAACGAGCGGCGGCTATTGCGTAGTGCCATATGAAGGAGCAAATAAGCAGGCAATAAAAACCCAAGCACAATAGGAAGGCTACAAGTAATCAGGGCAAGTGCAGCTCGCCACGATCGCAATGGATAGATAAGAAGTTTGCGAAAGCGCTCCTTACTGCTCTGGTTAATTTGATTTCTTGAAACACGCTCGAGCGCCAGTAAAACCAGCACAAAAACCAGTAACCAGGCAGAGAGCTGGACAGCTGCTAGTCTTTCGCCAAGACCGAACCAGGTTCGGTAAATACCTGTAGTAAACGTTTGAATACCAAAATAATCTACTGTGCCAAAGTCGCTCAAAGTTTCCATGAGTACCAGCGCTACGCCGGCAGCAATGGCGGGTCTTATCAAGGGCAAGGAAACCCGAAAAAAACTTGTCCAGGGGTTGCAGCGCAGACACTGACTGGCCTCGAGCATAGTGCTTGATTGCTCCAAAAAGGCGGCTCGAGCCAGCAAGTAGATATAAGGATAAAGCGCTAAGCTGAGCAACAGAATTGCCCCACCAAGCGAGCGGATTTCTGGAAACCAATAGCCTCTAGGCAGATGTAGCATCGTTCTCAAAAAACTTTGCACAGGACCTGAAAATTGTAAAAAGTCAGTGTAGGTGTAGGCTAAAATATAAGCAGGAATAGCCATCGGTAAAAATAAGGCCCATTCAAAAAAGCGCTTACCTGGAAAGCTACACATGCTAACTAACCATGCGCTGCTTACACCAATCAAAAGGCTAAGACTACCTACACCTAGAACTAGCCAGCCTGAGTTTTGAATGTAGCGTGGTAGTACCGTGCTACTTAGGTGTTGCCAGATTTCGCTATTGGGTAAAAATAAGCTAGCCAGAACCAATAAGATCGGAGCTGCAATGACTAAGGCAATAAACACAATGCTTAGTGTCCAACCGCTTAAGAAGCTGCTTCTTGCCTTCGCCAAAGAGCGTGACTGAAAGATAAGGGTTCTGGCTGCTTTATTCATGGCTATCTATTGATAAAGTTTAACAAATGTAGCGCTTAGCGCCAGCCTACGCGGTCCATAATGCGTACGGCCTCGGGATTATTTTCTCCTAAAACTGCAACATTTAACTCATCTGCTTTAAAGTCGCCAAAGGTCTGAATGACCTCAGAGCTGGCAACGCCAGAAACAACGGGATACTCAAAATTTTGATCGGCAAAGATTGCCTGCGCTTCAGGGGAAACGAGAAATTCTAAAAGTTTGAGGGCATTATCTTTATGGGGGGCCGTTTCAATAACAGCGGCTCCGCTTATGTTGACATGGGTGCCTCGGTCTGCCTGGTTAGGAAAGAATAGCTTGACTTGTTCGGCAACTTCTTTAGCGTTTTCATCAACTGGGTCATCATCATCTTCAGGGCCAGCGTCAGCTAGCATACGTGCGTAATAGTAGTGATTTACCACTGCCAGATCGCACTCGCCAACCGCGACAGCGGTAATTTGATCGGTATCGCCACCTTGCGGGGCTCTTGCTAGATTATCGACCAGACCTTGTGCCCAGGCTTCTGCCGCTGCTGCGCCGTCGGCTTCAATAATTGAGGCGAGTAAAGATTGATTGTAGATATTGCTCGAGCTTCGAATGCAGATTCTGCCTTTCCATTTTTCACTTGCTAAATCTTCATAGGTAGAAAGTTCGCTGGCATCAACATAATCTTTGTTATAAACAATGACTCGGGCTCGTTTAGAAAGACCAAACCATTTACCTTCTGGGTGGCGCAGGTTTTCGGGAATGGCTGCCTTTAAAATGTCAGAATCTACACTGGCTAAAATACCTGCTTGTTCAGCCCGCCAAAGTCTTCCTGCATCCGTTGTAATAAAGACATCAGCAGGGCTATTGCTTCCCTCACTTTTAATACGTTCGATAAGTTCATCAGCGTCGCCTTCAATTAAATTCACTTCGATGCCGGTTTCTTTGGTAAATAAGGCGTATAGCTCGAGATCACTATCATAGTGGCGTGCCGAGTAAAGATTAACGACATTCTGAGCAGATGCAACGCTTAGTAGCACAAGTAGGAAGCTTAAAACCATTTTATTCATAAGATACCTTTCCCATCATAAGACCTCAGTGCACTTTGAGGCCAAATAAGTTTGCGCAATCCCGAGTTAAATGCTCGGAATTAAAATCATGACAAATTTAATCCCAACTGTCAAGCTCGGGATTAACGATTCTTTCGTGCCAGACGAGTTTTCGGAATGATTCTGATTTTTGCTTTGGGTTTTGGATAATGTATAAAGAGGTTGTCCAAGAGATGTAATTCAAATGTATGTCTTTGTTTTGAATAATAGACCAACTAAGCTTGTCATACTAAGGGCGCTAAGGCTCGAGCGCTTCTGATCGCTATATTTAAGGAGAGAAATGATTCTAAGCCTAGAACAGCAAATCGCTAATTTTGCTGATTTGGTTATTAAAGTGGGTTTAAATTTACAGCCACAACAACGTTTACTCATTCGTTCGGCAATCGAAGCTGTGGACTTTACAAGAATGGTTGTCGCCAGAGCCTACGCTGCTGGCTGCGCTGAAGTTGAAGTCATCTGGTCGGATGATTTTATTAACCTCGAGCGGCTTAAGCACGCATCAGAAACTTTGTTAAAGGAATACCCAGCTTATCTTGCTCGTGGACACGCCGATGCCGCCACTCGGCAAGACGCCGTTTTGAGTATTCGGGCGTCTGACCCTGAGTTATATAAAGGGCAAGATAGTAATCGCTTAAAAACGGTTGAAAGAGCTACCCGTACAGCCCTTCGCCCCTTCTTTGAAAAAATCACAACCTCAGCGCTCAATTGGTGCTTGGTAAGTGTTCCAGGTAAAGCCTGGGCTGCCAAAGTCTTTCCAGGTGAGACCTCCGAAATACAAAAGACTAAACTCTGGGAAGCTATTTTAAAAACGGTCAGGGCTGATTTGAGCGACCCTTTTGCTGCTTGGCAAAGTCACTTAGAGGGGCTCGAGCAACGCCGTGAATATTTGGATCAAAAGCAATACAAAACCCTGCGGTACCGCGCTAAAGGCACAAATCTGGAAATTGGTTTAGTTGACAATCATCTCTGGATGGGGGGTATTCAACCAACCCCATCGGGCATTATTTATGTCGCTAATTTACCCACCGAAGAGGTCTTTACTATGCCGCACAAAGACTGCGTCAATGGTGTGGTGGCAAGTAGCCTACCGCTCAGCCATAACGGCAGCATGATAGAAGATTTCGAACTCACCTTTAAAGATGGCAAAGTTGTAAACGCCAAAGCAAAAACGGGTGAGGATGCTCTAAACCGCATTCTCGAAACCGATGAAGGTGCAAGGCGTCTAGGTGAGGTGGCTCTGGTACCGCATAGTAGCCCCATTTCTCAGCTAGGTATTTTGTTCTATGACACGCTTTTTGATGAAAATGCAGCAA
>JAHEBB010000629.1 GCA_024642575.1 Trueperaceae bacterium
TCGTTGCTCATTGAACATGATGTATCTGAATTCATTGAACATGATGTATCTGAATTCAGTTGATACTTTCGCAAGAGGTTTAGTAAAAAGGCGAACCCAATTGCTCGCCTTTTTACCAAGAGCTTAAGTTATTTCACGGTGATCGGAATGCTGTAAAAGACCCCATCACCATCGGCCTGATAACGCAATTCGTACTGACCAGGACTATCAGGAGCAACAAAACCAAGCGGACTTCCCTCTCTAACATAGTGATACTCACCATAGACGCCGGCACTTTCACTCGCGGCTACCATCGTCACATAGTCATTTGACCCGGCAGGTCCCGTCCATGAGACACTAAAGCGTTCACCAATAGCGACTTCAGCAGGTGCCTCGAGCGTAATTTGCATGGCGGTAACCGTAATAGGAATGCGTGCAAAAACCCCACTTTCACGGTCAGACTGATAGCGAATTTCGTAACTACCAGCCTCAATGCCAGCTTGCAAAGTTAAAGGCGAACCGTCTCGAGTATATTTATAGCTCTTATAAACACCTTCACTAGCGTCGGCGGGTACAATCGTAATGTAATCACGATCACCGTCGGGTCCTGACCAAGTTACGTCAAAAAGTGAATTTGCCATAACGCTTTCTGGAGCTTGCAAGTTTATTTCCGTACCTATAACTGTAAAACCCTTGCGTGCAAAAACACCAGATTCACGGTCAGACTGATAGCGAAGTTCATACTGACCCGGCTCAATAGGCGCAGTAAAGGTCATGGGGCTGCCATCGCGGGTGTAAAAATACTGTTTATAGCTCTGGTCGGCAGCATCAGCTGGTACTACCGTAATATAATCGCGGTCGCCATCTGGCCCTGTCCAAGTAATTTCAAAGGCTTTGCCTGCTTCAACTTCAGTTGGAACGCTCAAGGTGATTTCTGAACCAATCACAGTAAAGGATTGTCTGGCAATTAGACCTGTTGTACCATCAGACTGATAGCGAACTTCATATTGCCCTGGCTCAATTGGCGCGGTGAAACTCATGGGGTTACCGTCTTTTGTGTAGTGATATTGCTGGTAAGTTCCTTCGGCGGCGTCAGCAGGAACCACTGTTATGTAGTCGCGGTCGTTATTTGGCCCTGTCCAACTGATTTCAAATTCGGTACCCGCAGCAACTTCTTCAGGAACGCTCAAGGTAGCAGCCGCTTGAACAGGTGTAAAGGGTTCACTGCGACCAATAACGCGTGTGCCACCTTCAGGCAAATCAAGAAGATAACGCGCCTCTAAAGCGGTAACTTCACCAGGAATTTGCAGTTCAACTTCTCCACTGGCTACGTTTGCATAGGCATAGCTAAGATAAAGCTGATCGGGTGCATCTACTGGAACTATCGTAATAAAATCTCTTTGACCGCCTGGAGCCTTTTCAAAACTTACTGTGACTTTACTACCTGTCACTGGCTCTGTTGGGCTAACTATTAAGCTTACCTCTACTTCGTTAGCCAGTTCAAAGCTAAAGGTATTTTCACTGTCAGGATTAACGCTTAAGCCCGCAAAAGTTAGAGGCTTATCACTAAAGGCATCTTCAAGGGTAGCAGTGTAAGCACCAGCAGGTAGATCAGCCGTCAAGGTACCAGGTTCAGAACCTGTAAACGAATAGCTCTCACCGCTTACCGCGTCAGCAAAGGCTACTTTTACACCGTCAGTCGCAGGAGCACCGTCGCGGCTTACCTTGACTGTGACCGAGTAATTAGCTGTTTTTTCAACTTCTACAGCGCGTCCCAGGGCTGAGGCTAAATCTTGAGCACTTTTGGCATTTTCAAAGGTGCCAAGACCTTCAAAACTTTTGATGGCTCTGTCATCTAAATCAAAACCTATAATTTTAAGTTCAAACTCAATACCTTGAGCTTTTAAAGCTTCAATCGTAGCGCGTACATCACCCCCGCAGGACTCTTCACCATCGGTCACCAGGATGATGACTTTTTTACCCTCAGCTGGGAAATCTTGACCGGCAAGCTGTAAAGAGTAAGCAATAGGTGTTGCACCTGTTGCCTGGGTATCACGCACCGTAGCTAGTAAGTTATCTCGAGCGATACCCGAAATTGGCACAAACAAATCGCTATCTTCACATGCGCCCGTGTCGAGAGCAGCTATGCGAGAACCATAAACACGCAAGCCCACATTTAGATTAGGGTCAGCAGGCAAGCTACTGACAAAATTGCTTAATACATCTTTGGCCGCAACAATACGGTACTCCCCATCAGAAAGCTTATTCCACATAGAGCCCGAAGCGTCAAGAATGAGTTCAACATAGGTTTGAGCACTGGCAAGGGATAAAAAACAACTTAATATGAGTAATCTTAAGAGATGTCGCATTTGCATCCTCCAAAATAAAATTTACCCTTTAATCCTAGACCAGAAGCGTTAAATATCCGTCAAAAATCTTTTCAAGAGAACTATGCAAACCTTTAGCGTGCTTAGCCAAGACTGTGATTCATGGTGCTGAAATCGTATCGCTAAGTGCATTAAAGGTGTAAAAAAAGTTTGAGAGCAAATCAACAACCTCGCCTTTAACTTTCATAAGTACAGGTAAGCCTGATTGAGGGTCAAGGCAGAGTTCATCTTGTTCTAAGTCATCTGAGGTTTCAAGGGTAAACGAATAGTTGTTGCAGCTTGTGCCGTTAAAGGCTTTGCTGCCAAGGCTTTTGAGATTTGTCAACGTACCTTCATCTAAAATCTCAATACTATTATCTGAAGGCTCGAGCGTTTGTGAAGCCCAGCCACCCGTTTGGGGGTCAGGGTAAAAATAATACATATTTCCAATTAGGATGATCTCCGTACCATCATCAAAAGTGCTGTGGTATTTATCAGGTGCTTGATAGGTGGTAGTCGAATTAACAACTGCACCATTATAATCTGTACCTTCTGATACCCAGCGGTAAAAAGGAACCTGCTCGAGCTTTTTAAAGGCATTATCAATTAAAGAGCGGTCAAGGGTTTG
>JAHEBB010000630.1 GCA_024642575.1 Trueperaceae bacterium
AAGGAAACGCTCGAGCAGCTTGCAACACCCGAGCGAGACCCTTTTCTTTGCTTAGCTGCCGTTATCAAAGACAAGTATCAGCCAAGCGAGCTTTGGGGGTTGCAAAACAACCTCATAGTGGTTGAAATCTTGGACGCAGCTAGGAAGTCAGCACAAACGGGTAAAGCTGTCAAAGTTTAAGTCCTTAAGATTTAATACAGATATAGCAGGTATCATCTGGTCAGCTACATCCTATTTTTGAGAAAGAGTGTTCTAGACGATAAATTCAGAAATGACAGTGTAGCCTCTATCTTTTAGAGCGCTATAGTTGCAAAGGATAGTTATGGATTCCAGCCTCCCCCAGCCTTCGCTGGGGCTAAAGGCGGAATGACGAATGAAAATGAATTGAGCCAAAGTTGAGCAATTATTTCAACTTTGGCTTTAAGCTTACTCAGCAGCCAGTGCCTCGCCCGCATGTAACCTGCTCGCAATACGGTAGGTTTGGGTGGTTGCTCTGTCGGTTGGCGCATGCCCTGCTAAATAGCGCGCTACAGCGACCAGAACGGTCGGCGCTAAATCAGGTCTATCCGATTTAAGTTCGTGGTAAAGCTGTATGCCCGCCTCGAGCATTTGATACGAATGAAACTCGCCGTCTTCACGCAGTAAAGTGTGCGCTAGGGTCTGTATGAGTTTGCTGTCATCATGACCTTGCTCTAAGTAGCGGTAGCTTACCGCAGCAGCCTTTTCTACGTTTTCGCGCGCGTTGGTAAGCTCGAGCAAATCATCTAGCAAGGTTTTGGCATCTTTACTTAAGTCTGTTACGGTTTTAGCACTGGGCTGTCTGGCTGCTGGTGCATTTAAAAAGCGGTTTAGGTAGAGATGTATGCCCGAGTGAAAGACGCTGCGTAATCCTTCTCGGGAGGGCGCTCGTTTTAAAAGTTGGTGGCTAGCATTTGCACTGGTAAAGGTGTGCAAGACACTAACCCAATCGCCAAATTCGTTACTGGTGTGAAAGCGCGCTACACGTTTTGCCGCGGCAAAACTAAGCGCTAGGGAGAGTTGGGTAAAGGCAATACCTTTGCTAAGGGTTTGGGTTAAGGCGTGAATGATAGTTTCTGGGTCACTGCCAAGTAAGGTTTCAACCAAGGCATCAAAGGCTTCAGGGCTTAACTTGGCTGATTGCCCAATATTTCCTAGCTTGCCTGATAGCAAATCAGCAAAGACGGGTTCTAAAAGCTCAGGTAAATGAATAGGATTTTGCCAGCTATTGGCCTCTTCCATGCGGTCGCTATTGGTTAATGCAGGCAGGATGCTAGGTAAGATGGTTTTGGCCTCCTGCCAGCCTATCTGGTCAAGCAGTTCAAATGCCTTATTGATAAAGTCAATGCTATGACCATTATCTAAAAAGTAATGGTCCGTTACGGCAGCAAAAAGCATATCGGCGAGATCAGCGTGGTCATAGCCAGCATGAAGCGCGCTCAAGATGACCCGCTCAACCCCGTCTCGATCACGAACTTCGGCAAATTCACGCAGCCAGGCTTTAAGGCGAGCTAGAGAGACGTCTGAAGCCCCAAGAGGCTCGAGCGCATAGTGGGGCGTTTCACCCATGACATTAGTGGCGACATGGAGCATGCCGTGAAACAAGGCCAGGGGTTTATCGGCCTCCTTTAAGTAAGGCAAGGTGTTTGCCATCGCAGTTAAAATGGTTAGGCCATCGCGCCAACCAGCCTGACGCTGCAAAGTACCAAACTGAGCAGCAACCTTTAAAAGTTCCGCAGCTGACGCTTTCTGGTCTAAAAGACTCATAACTGACTTGGCGACCACCAAACGAATATTTTGCTCGAGCCCAGACCTAAGCCGACCCAGTTGATAGGCAATTTCGTCCCTTTTGGGATTTGGGTTGACCCAGATTTCACCCTCTATAAGTTCAAGAGGATAACTGCGCACATCATCTGCCCAAAGATCAAAGGTGCCACCTGAGCAAAGCTCAAAACGGGCGTGGTGCCAGTGGCAGGTGAGTAAGCCGCGTTTTACACTGCCGCGCTCGAGCGGAAAACCCATGTGCGGGCAGCGGTTATCAAGGGCAAAGAGTTGACCTTCATGATGCACCAGCAAAACCACGCGGTCTTTGACCGTAACGGCTTTAAGTCCAGCCTCTTTGACCTCAGTTAGTTTGGCAGCGCGAACATAGTCTGAAGATGTAGTCATGGGTTTAGCCTTTCTTGGTCTGTAAAGTTTGCCAATCGTCTAAGTTTATTATGCCCAGATTTGGCTGAGGTTTACCTTCAATCATACAAATGAATTCTAAAGAATGCCCATCTGGGTCAGTAAAATAAATAGCCAGTGCAGGCATCCAGGCAAAGACCATCGGATGGGTTGTACCGTCATTTAAAAAGTTGTGGGGTTCTAAACCGCGCTCTTTGAGATAGGTTTCAGCCTCAAGAAGCTGCTCAAGCGTCGTTCTAAAAGCAAAGTGCTGCCGCTGCACCTTTTCCTCGGGCACTTCCCACAGGCCAAGCATGGCTTCACCTCGTTGACCTAGCCAATAAAACGCTACGCGCCTATTCTCTTCAAAACGCCCCAGCTCGAGCCCTAAGGTTTCGCCATAAAACTTCATGGAGCGCTCCAAATTACGCACATTGATATGGGTTTCAAAAAGCCCTGTAATCATGAGCAGGTTTCACAGTTCAGAATTAAAGGTTTAGGCTCGAGCCTATCGGCAAATTTATGTAGCCAGAGGGCAAGATCAGCTCTTAAGGAAGGTTTGGGAATAAGTGCTAAGACAGCGTGTTGTACTCTTAAACGCTCCTGATGCGCTTTTATAGGTTGGTACAGAATTTGCGTTTGAAACATTCGAGTCTCCTAAAAAAAGGTAGTGCTTAAGCTTTGAATTTAGTTTAAGAGATGGCTGACCCAAGGACATCAGACGATGGTCTTAGAGATAGAAAATTAGGCTAAGATAACCTATGCGAATTGCCATTATAGGAACCGC
>JAHEBB010000159.1 GCA_024642575.1 Trueperaceae bacterium
GACTGAAACCAGAACCACCCTAAATTGCGATAAAGACTGGTTTTATTTGTCAGCTGAGCTAAAAGCGTTTGAAGCAGGAGAACTTATTTTTGAAAAAACCTGGGAAGAAAAAGTTAAACGGTACCTTGTTTAAAACTGGCACTCCGATAAAGGTTATGACTTTTTTAGATCTGAATTAGCTAATACCAATATTTCCAAGAGCTACCCCATCTCATACCATTTCCGTTTAATTCCTTAAGGAATTAAACGCGATCTTTGATCGTTGAAAACAATACCAAACCCGATGGGAGCGGTATAAATCTCGGTAGAGTTTATTAAGCGTATTATCGGGTTTGGTATCAGATGATTTATGAAAACCCCATCAGATGTAGTTGACTTCCTATTTTGTCATTGTGTTTATCTCAGAGACAAGCGAACAGCACCCTCGTGAAAGGTCTCATGCACGACAGCTCCCATTTGCCTTGCGCTTTCAACAAGTTGAGGATGAGGATGACCAAAATGGTTGCGGCCGTACGAAAAAATCACGTGTTTTGGCTGTATAGCTCGAAGTAAATCGGAAGAAGTGGAAGTTTTTGACCCGTGGTGACCTGCCATTAGGATGTCTAAGTGCGGAAAAGCTAGGTCTTTTTCAACGACGATTGGCAAATCCCCCATCAGTAAAGCTTTTGGGCTGTTTTGGTAATACACTACAAATGCGACCGAGTTGCTGTTAGGTTCGCTATAGGGTTTGACAGGTGGATTTAAGATATCTAATATAGTGTCGTCGCCAAGATAAAGTTTTTGCCCTCTTGCTAATTCCATAACAGGTATGTGTTTACGCTCTGCAACGTCTAGGAGTCTATGCAGAAGCGGATTCTCTAAATCTTTAACACCAATAGCAAGTTGCTGAACTTTGAAATATTCAAGAACTGATACCAAACCTTCAATATGGTCGGTATCGGTATGACTGGCTATAACCAGCTCGAGCTCATCAATTCCTAAAGCCTTTAACGCAGGAATCACCGTTCGCTTTCCAACATCAAAATCACCAAACGGGGTTCCGCCTCCATCCATTAAAATTTCGATGCGTCCAGGCAGGCGAATCAAACTGCTGTCACCTTGCCCAACATCAAACACAATAAGTTCTGGCGTTTCTTGCTGCCAGGCACTAAAGCTCGAGCAAAGCAAAGCAGTCAGGATAATCAAAAGTGCACTATGGAGTTTAAGTTTTTTATGTAGCCAAAGCGCAAAAGCCGCTAAAGCAATATAAAAGAGTGCATACCCCAGAGCTGAGACTTCACCCCAGATAAGATTGGGAAGTCTCGAGCCAAAATCGGCTAAGTCTATGAGCCAGGTAGCAAGGAGACCTGTCAGGTGATTTAGGAAACGTGCCAGCGGAGGAAGCAAGAGACCAAGTAAACCAGCCAAGAACCCCAGAGGTACCAATACTGTTGCCAGAGGAATGGCCAGGATATTTACAAAAACACTAAGCAAGGGCAAACTGCCAAAACTACTGGCAATGAGAGGCAGCGTCGTCAATTGGGCAGAGAGACTTACGATCGCACTTAAAACGATTAAGGGCTTCCAATGCCAAAAGGGTAAATCAAACTTATCTCCTAGCACGGGTTGACTAAAAGGGCCGGCAAAAATGAGTAAACCGAGAACAGCAAGGTAAGAAAGTTGAAACGATATGTCAAACAGCCAGGAAGGTTGCAATAGTAAAAGGATAAGTGCAGATAAGGCTAATGAGGGCCAGGCAGCAATGCGACCGCCCCCTAACCATAATGATAAAAGGGCAGCAATGGTCATAAGAGCGGCTCGAGTCACACTTGGGCTAAAACCAACCAAAAAAACAAAACCTATCACCAGTATTATCAGAATGGGGAAGCGTCTTAAGCCAAGTGGTCGTAATGCCCAACCCAGGGCGAGTACCAATATGCCGACATGGAGTCCTGAAAGGGCCAATATGTGGGCTAAGCCAGAAGCAGCAAAAATATCTCGCAAATCCCCCAAATCATCTCTTATACCGAGGGTCATCGCTTGCATGAGCGCAGCTTCTTTTTCACCTAAGCCAAGAGCAAGTGACTGGGCAAGTCTTTCCCTTAAACTAAGTTTGGCTGGCTGAATGCTCAAAACTTCATCAACAAAAAATTGCCCCCAAATCTGCCTACGCCGAAGAAAACCTCCGTAATCGAACCCCCCCGGATTACGTTTACCAGGTGCAAGGGCTAAATTCCCCTTAAGGGTTACAAATCCAGAACCAACTGCACCCTGAGGCGAAATCATCACTTGAACTCCGTAAGGCGCAGTGAGTTTTAAGACGCGACCATCCGAGGTTCCAGAAACCGTTAGTTCCTGTCCTAGGTAAGGCAAGATGGGATTTAGCTGGGATTGAAAGCTCGAGTAACGCCAGAACCCTAAAGGTACAAGGACGATAAAAGGTAGGAGCCAACGCATTGATTTAGGAATGAAACTTAAACTAAGTAGTAGGCTCGAGCCCAGCATGATAAACCAGGGCAAGTTTTGCTTTGCCATCAAAATGCCACAAATGAGAAACAAAACGGCAGGTATTGACCAGGGTGCAAAAGATTTTTCTTGATCTTTTGGTTTTAGAGATAAGTCAGCTTGTTTTGGTTTATAAAAAGGATTGGCTAAGGAAAGCGCTTTATTAGCGGATGATCTCATTCTCTGATACCCAAGCAAGTATAGCATTGCAAAAAAATAAGACGCTAACAAGCGCCCTATGCAATGAGAATGTAAGTCTTAGGCCATAGCGTTAACGTTATTTTTTACTTGGGCAAATACATGGGTTATTAGCGCCCTGGCTTTTTTGTCTAAGATGCGCGGCCCAATAGTTGCCGCCGGGCCTCTTACATCAGCTTCACCTTGCCAGTTTAAGTTTGTGACACCATCAAACGTATCAAGATTGGCGTCTGCCGCTAAATCAATAGCTGTACCCAAACCATTACCTTTTAGTTTGACAAGCACTTTATGATTTTCAGGTTGAGGCTCGAGCTCGACATCAAACTTAAACCTACCCCTTACTGGTCCTACACCAACACTAACCAATGCAGTAAAGCTTTTATCACTGGTAACATTGATTTGCTCGACATTTGGCAGGCAATTCCCAACTTTGCTCGGGTCGTTTATAAAGGCCCAAACTTTATCATAGTTGGCTTGAATTCTCTCTTGACCGTCATAATTCATTTTCATAATATTATTCCTTAGTGCTTTTTCTTTTATTTGCCCACACTATATAAACTTGTCTTTTTACTGTAAGTTAAAAATGCACAAAAATTATGAGTATTTGCCTGGTATACCCTTAAACTAATGAACTATTTAACAAAATTTGCTTTTCAATAGCCATTTATGCCAAAAACGATAAACTTGATTTCATTAGAGCCCAGACATTCTTTGAAAAAAATGTACGAATAGGCAACGGCGTTTTTAAGGTTAACCTATCGAAAAAGTATGAATTGAAGAGGATTCCATTTGCTCTATGGATGCTCATAAGACAGGGTGTAATGGTGGAGAATGCACATACGAATGATTGATTAATGTACCTCCGAATTATGTATACGGTTAATATGGTCGCAAGAAGTCTTGAATATTTACCTAAGAAAGCTATTTAAATTTTTTCCACCTACGCCTTGATAGAACAGGAGATTAAACGTTTAACCTCATTATTCAATGCTGCTTACCGACCGAATGCTTCTATTGAGGCGTTTGGGTTTGGCTAAATCTTTTTGTTCTTGGTAAATCAGCTCGAGCTTTTCCTTGACTTCTGCTGGCATAGCTATGACCTTGACGATTGACTGGTCAACATGCACCAAAAGCGTTTCGTAGCTGGCTGCCAGATAATTTTCCTCCGTCTGAAACATTTCCAGATAAATATGAATGCGTTTGTCATCATAGCCAACAAGTTGGCAAGTTACATGTAAAGGATCGCCTTCTTTTAACTCCCTCAAATAAATGATATGCGTTTCAACCGTATAAACGGTGCAATTTGTTTTCTGGCGATAACCACTAAACACCCCTGCACGCTCGAGAAATCCTTCAGAGGCAAGGCTAAAGGCAACCGCATAATAACCATCATTGAGGTGACCGTTATAGTCAATCCATTCTGATTTAACAAATCCCTGCCAAGACATGAGCTGATCATTCATGGCTATAGGCTAACATCTCTTAGTTATTTGCTGCTGACTCGAGCCAAAGTAGCCAAACAAGTTCGGAACATTGCTGTACCCAGTTGTAAAATTCTTAAAGAATCATGGTAAATTTCAGCACAATGAAAAAGGTATTGCAGGCTTAAGTACAGCTTGCAATGGAGGATTATGAAAGCAGCCGTTTGTCACGAATTTGGAAAGCCCCTCGTTATAGAAGACTTAGTGCTAGGGGGGCCAGAGTTTGGTGAGGTTAGAGTAAAACTTTCGGCCTGTGCAATTTGCCATAGCGATATTACCTATGCCGAAGGGGCCTGGGGTGGAACTTTACCTGCCGTTTATGGTCATGAAGCGGCAGGGGTAGTTAGTGAATTAGGTGAAGGTGTTAAGGGAATTGCCGTAGGCGATCATGTCATCGTGACGCTAATACGCTACTGCGGTTCTTGTTTCTACTGCTCCCAAGGAAATCTAACGCTATGTGAGACCAAGTTTCCCCTTGATCAGCAGGGTCGTTTGAAAGATGATGATGAAAATCAAGTCCTTCAGGCTTTACGTACTGGTGCTTTTGCAGAAGAGGTCGTGGTAGAGCAGTCGCAAGTTATTGTCATTCCCAAAGATGTTCCTTTAGATAGCGCTTCCCTGCTGGCTTGTGGGGTGGTCACTGGTTTAGGTGCGGTTGTGCAAACTGCCAAAGTACCAGCAGGAAGCAGCGTAGTCGTCATTGGTACAGGCGGGGTTGGCTTAAACAGCATTCAAGGTGCCAGACTTGCTGGAGCGCAACCCATAATTGCCGTTGATTTGGTTGATGCTAAGCTCGAGTCTGCCAAGGCTTTTGGTGCAACCCATGGTATTAACTCGAAAAGCGCTGATGCCAAAGCAACGATTCAAAGTCTGACTCAGGGACGAGGCGCAGATTATGTATTTGTCACAGTGGGTAGTACCAAGGCGATGGAGCAAGGATTAAGCTTTTTAAGGCGCGGAGGCACGATTGTACTGGTTGGAATGCCTGCCTCGGGAGACAAATTGGTTATAGAAGCCGTTGATTTTGCTGACGCTGCCTATCACATGATGGGCACAAAAATGGGTTCTATAAGACCTAAAGTTGACCTACCTAAATTGGTTGAGCTTTACCGTGAAGGTCGACTCAAGCTAGATGAACTCATTACCAATCGCTATCCGTTAAGTCAAATCAATGAAGCGATTGCTGAAGTCAAACGGGGCGAAGTGCTCAGAAATGTGATTATCTTCTAAGGAGGTTTTTAAGATTTAGGAACCTAATACAAAAGTCAAATTTTTAGAGAGTTCCCTAACCAGATATTAGCCTGCGTTTAATTTAGTAGCAAAGACGGCAGAGCAAGCTGGGGTAAAAATCGACTTATCATTCAGGCATTGGAGAAGTAATGAAACTTGGGTTTATAGGACTAGGAAATGTTGGTAGCAAACTTGCTGCCAGTTTACTGCGAAATGGTTTTGATTTAACGGTTCGTGATCTTAATAAGGATGCTGCCAAAACCTTGCTTGAAGGAGGGGCGCACTGGGCAGAGTCAGGTAAGTTGCTTGCTGAAGCGGTAGACATAGTCATCACTTGCTTGCCCTCACCAGCGATTGTTGCTCAAGTTATGGAAGCTGAAAATGGCATCATTGCCGGGCTCTCTAAGGGGAAAATGTGGATAGAAATGAGTACCACCGATGTTGCTGAGGTCAAAAGGCTTGCCAAATTGGTTGAAGCCAAAGGCGCAAATGCCTTAGAGGCTCCTGTTTCAGGAGGTTGCCACCGCGCAGCCTCAGGTAACATAGCCATTTTTATTGGGGGTGAGCGTGCTGCGTTTGAGCGAGCCTTACCTGCTTTAACAGCAATCGGTAGAAACATATTGCATGTAGGTGAACTTGGCTCAGCTTCAGCCTTAAAAGTCGTGACGAATTATCTGGCCTTTGTCAATCTGGTTTCTGTAGGCGAAGCCCTCACCGTTTGCAAGCTTGCAGGTCTTGATATGGCAACGGCTTATGAAGGCATTCGTATTTCATCGGGGAACTCATTTGTACATGAAACAGAGTCTCAGGTTATTTTAAATGGTAGTTACAACATCAACTTTACGATGGATTTGGCGATAAAAGACATGAAACTGTTTGATGATTTGGCTCAGGCATTAGATGCGCCTTTAGAGATTTCACCTTTGGTTCTTGGCATTTTGCGAGATGGTCAAGAACGTTATGGAGCAAAAGCCTGGTCAAGCATGATTGTTAAACGGCTCGAGGATGCCTGTAATACCAACCTCCGTGCGCCTGGCTTTCCAGAAGAACTTTTAGACACAGAACCCGAAGTCAAAGGTAGCGAAGTTATCATTAGGCGCGCATGAATATAGCTTCCTTTCAGACGTTTGTGGTTGAAAACCCACCACCGCATTTTGGCGGACCCTACTTTATCTTTTTAAAACTCATAACAGACACAGGCATTTATGGTTATGGTGAAGCCTACTGTTTGCCCTTTAATCCTCAAACGGTCGCCACTATGATTGAGGATGTCTGTGAGCGCTTTGTCCTTGGGCATGACCCTTTCAAGATTGAAAAACTCTGGCGCGTGGTGTACTCGAGCGCTTATACCCAGCATCCTGACCTTTCGCTTATGGGGGTGCTAAGTGCTATTGAAATGGCATGCTGGGACATTATAGGCAAAGACCTGGACAAGCCTGTTTATGAGCTTCTAGGTGGGCAGGTTCATGAAAAGTTGCGCAGTTATACTTACCTATACACAGAACCCGAAGACAAAGTTGATGTTTACACTGACCCAGATTTAGCGGCGGAACGTGCCGTTAAAGTTGTCAAACAAGGGTTTAGCGCGATTAAATTTGACCCCGCTGGCCCTTACACCTCGTTTGACCCAAGGCAATTATCCTTAGAAGCTTTAGAAAATGCAGAAAGGTATACAAGACAAATTCGTGAAGCCGTTGGTCCTCATATCGATCTTTTGTTTGGCACGCATGGGCAAATGACAACTTCAAGCGCCATTCGGCTAGCCAAAAGGCTCGAGCCTTTTGACCCCCTGTGGCTAGAAGAACCTACGCCCCCTGAAAATGAACGTGAAATGGCTAGAGTAGCAAAACACACCAGCATTCCTATTGCGACGGGTGAAAGGCTCACCACCAAGTACGATTTCGCTCGAGTTTTACAGGCGCAGGCAGCTTCCATTTTACAAATGAACCTTGGTCGAGTAGGAGGCATCCTTGAGGCCAAGAAAATTGCGTCGATGGCAGAAACTCACTACGCGCAAATTGCACCACACTTATACTGTGGTCCCATTGTGGGAGCAGCAAACATTCAGATTGCGACCTGTAGCCCTAACTTTTTAATTTTAGAGAGCATACAGCGCTGGGAAGGGTTTCACGCTGAGATTCTTAAGACGCCAATTCACTGGGAAAATGGCTTTGTTATCCCTTCTAGTGCACCAGGTCTGGGGGTAGAACTAAACGAAGAGGTTGCTCTTGCACATCCTTACCAAGGCAAGCGGCGACATCTCGAGCCTTTAGAGAGGCCGCTCTAAAACCGAAGTGACAAGCAGCTCAGCCCGCCATCTAGTTTTTCAAATTCTGATGTGTCTAAAGTTATAACCATATAGCCGGCTGCTTCGATGGCAGCTTTAGCCTTAGGTCTGCCTTGAGGTATGAGGACATAATCATTTACCCAGATGCAATTCGCTGCGTAAGCTTCGGTTTCATCTATAACGATTTTGTTAAACGGCTTGAACTCTTCTTTGCTAACCATTTCACCCGTGACAACAAGATTGTTATGTTCAAGATAAGACACGCCTGTTTTCAAATGAAGCATTTCGTTCATAGCTACAGTTGAGCCCGATAAACCGTGTGCCTCAAGGATAGGTATCATCTGCTTTGCCCCCACAAGGTTAGTGCGCTCAGAAAGTCCAATGTAAAAATGTTTGCCCACCATCATCATATCGCCAGCATCGAGTGTTCCTGGCGAGTTTATATGTGCAATGTCTGCATAAAATGAAGCTAATGCCTGCTCTATAGCAGTCGTTTCCCCTTGGCGACTCAAAGCACCTGGATGCGTGATGATGGCACAATTTGGCGTGACTAAAGCTGTGTCTTCCACAAAACAGGAATCTGGGTAGGCACTATCTGCTGTAAGCACCGTAACCTCAAGCCCACAGCTTTCTAAGGCGCTTATATAAGCCTGATGTTGCTCGAGCGCTTTAGCGTAGTCTGGTTTGCCCAAATTGGCACTGCTAATTCCATTTATCATTTCAGGGCAAGGCGTTTTTACAAGGGCTTTTTTAAACATTCCTCAAGCATACTATTCAGACGAGTAAGAGGTTATAGGATAGCTCTAACGCTGGCCCACCACCCCTGACAGCGGGTACATTTTTAGATGAATATTCAACCGCATAATTTTCGGATTTCATCTGCCATTGCTTTGTTGATTTCAAAATGCCGTTCCAAAAAGGACAGGATTGCCTTTGCCGACTCAGGGTTTCTTTCGTAGCCCTGCACCCAGGACCCTAGCTCAGCTGCTACGAGGGGATACCTTGCCTCAAAGCGCCGCTCATTGGCGAATATATCACGTTTCACATTTTGCTCCAGCTCAATATAATCTGCCAGTTCCACCAGTCGATCTACAGCGTATCCTTGAATAAACCGTGCAGCAGAAAGTTTCTCGCCACGTTTATCGCGCCCCATACCCACATAGAGATTTGTGATCGCCTCACCGATTAAATATTCTTTGGTCTTCCTTTTTATAGTGTCTTGCCCCTTTACGGGGTTATGTAAATTTACTGGTGCATCCTCCCGCCTCCAAATGATCCGTCCTGAGGCAAAGGAGATTGATTCCAATTCCTGCGGCTCAAACACAGCGAACTCACAAAAAATTTTATCGACAAAGAGGAGTTTGTAACCATCGGCTGTGTTCTGAAAGTGATAGGCGATGGTAGCGATATTGCTTAACCAATCAAGCTGCTCAATGTAACGACGTTTATAACCCGACTCTACGATGGCAAAGAAATCCAGATCAGAGTATTGATCCAATCGGTGTAATTCTTCGCCAACTGAGCCAAGAGCAATCAAGGCTAGGGCGTGCTTACTTTGTGCGAGAGACTGCCCGATTTCTTCGAGACGTTTTAGTAGAGAATGAGCGTGCATTTGGAAGGGGCCCAACCCGCGTTAGTGTAACTTTCTAACGGCTGTCCAGACAGGGGTTTCTGTGTAGTCCAAGTAGCGAACTTGCTCGAGGCTAAGCTTATGGGGTTCAAGGAGGGGTGCGTTTAAACTGGCATTATAGAGTCTTATTGAATGGTAAAACCGTGGAGAAAGCTCTTTTACGGCACTTTCATGCACTTGAGATTGCCCCCAGGCATTTTTGGAAGCTTCATCTTTAAATAGGACACAATTGCCATAGTCTCCATTGGTGAGTTCCATAGTGCTGTAACTACATAGTCCAGAATGAGCAGCCATTTCATCAAAAAGCATTTTGTCTCTGGCATCGGCATCCTGATAATCAGCGTCAAAACAACGCTGGCCAAAAAAACCTACAACAGAAAAAGAGGTCCTTGCGGCAAGTTCAGTTGCCTGAATGATGATGACACGGTGATAACGCCCATCAGGCTCGAGCATCTCTTTAATGCTTAATTCTGATGAGGGCGTAGAAGCTAAAGTCTCAACTACCTGACAAAGCCGAAGGAGCATATAACGCAGCATGCGAGCTTCGACCTTGCTGTAGGCAGGGTGGGTAAAAGGCTTATGTGCAATACGCTCATCTGCACTTAACGCTAACGCAGACATAGATGGACTGTGCCTCCTTGACAAATCATTCTTGCTTATATTCTTTGCTTAAATACTTTAGTTAAGGCTTAGAGATTGTCTATGCTAAACTTGGCATTGTAGCTAAGAATCGTTCCTTGACTTGCCATTTCATAAATTGGGCTGAGGATTAGCCTGAAGGTTTAGTTTACCTTTTTTTGCCCTACTATGCGACTAGACGTTAGTACCTGCCTTGCTGAAAATACCCTTCCTGCGACAAGGGCTTTGGCAGAGTACTTAAGTAAAACCCTAGAGATTTCAATAAAGTTTGATGAAACCTTATCTTTTGAAAACCGCCTTGCCAAGATTAATTCGGGAGACATCTGTCTAAGCTGGATTTGTGGACTTCTTTACACACGCTTGCAAGAGAATAATAACCACCTTAGCGCAATGCTTGCACCCCTTTTTAGCTATACATCTGATGAGCTTCCTGTTTATTACAGTTATATCATCACCAGAAAAGATAACTTTTATCAAAACTTGGGGGAGCTAAAAGGAATGCGGCTAGCGTTAAATGAAAGAGCATCATTTTCAGGTTACGAAATTTTAAGACACTATTATGGCAAAACGCAGCAGATGCCTGAATTTAGCCAGGTTTTAGTAACTAGTTCACATCTTGCTTCGGTTCAGTCTATTTTAGCAAATAGTGCTGATGTCGCAGCCATTGACCATAGCCTTTACTCCTATTGGGCAAAGCACAATCCCGATCTGGCACAAAATCTAAAAATACTCGAGCCTCTAGGGCCTTTCCCTGCGCCACCTTTTGTGGTTCATGAAAGCCTAGATTCTGAGCTTAAGCGGGAGCTCGAGCTTGCCCTATTAGCCCTGCCCGAGGCGTTTTTAGACTCGCTAGATTTAAAAGGGTTTCGGCAAGTGGATGACCGCTATTATGATGCTATTAGGCAGGCTGTTGAGCTAGGAAAAAAGGTAAGTTTATAACCTGAAACGTGCTTTCTTTGACACTAGGCAATGGGCACAGACACTAGGCCATATAAGGGCTTAAACTAGTCTCACGATGCCCAAAGTTCTTTTCTTAGATACCGAACCATTTATGGTTTCAAGCCTCAAACGCAAATTTGAGCTCGAGGGTTTTGAAGTCCTAGATAGAGAAAGTACAGAAAAACCTGACTTGATTGT
>JAHEBB010000160.1 GCA_024642575.1 Trueperaceae bacterium
AGAGGTGAGTGGCATACAGCAGAGCGTGTGCACGCCCTATCACTGGCAAATTTACAAGGGGAATATGCCAGCATTTTGAGTACCGAACAGGTCATAGAGAATTTTGTCTGAGAAAGCAAGGCGTTGGAGAGGGAAATTTATATGAGGAATAAAGCGTTAGTTGGTTTGATTTTAATGCTCACAACTTGGTTTGGTTTCGCAAGTTCTCAAGTAATCTATGGGTCTCCAGATGAACAGGATTTGGCTGCTTATTTTTATGGAGGCATGAATATAGTAGACATTGATTTCCTGTCTTCTTCGAATCTAAATTTCCAAGTTATTGATATGCGGGATATGAGTGTTATTGATAAGGGAGAGTTACAGGTTTCTGAAGCGTTTTCGCCAAAAGCTCGAGCCCATTTTGCTCTTTCAATAGCATCTATGCCCTATTGTCAGAATGCTATTGAGGGTAAAGTTGATCAACATTATGCAATGATTTCGGTAAAAGCTGACACCTATTCGATTTTTTCTGATAATGCCCCTGTCGCTTCAGGGGGAGTGGGTAGTTTAAACTGTCTTGCTTTTCCACCTGAATTTAACTGGGGTCATTGGACAGAC
This sequence comes from Trueperaceae bacterium, assembly GCA_024642575.1. Taxonomy (GTDB): domain Bacteria; phylum Deinococcota; class Deinococci; order Deinococcales; family Trueperaceae; genus JAHEBB01. The sequence continues at coordinate 598 of JAHEBB010000160.1, forward strand.
CTATTGGCGTTTTATCATGAAAATATTCCTAATAATCTCTGGGTACCCGTTTCGGCGTTCGTTCCAAACTTTAATACTGAAACAGGTATACGTGACGCTTCAGCAAAAGATTGGTTAGTATTGCTGATACTTTTAGGGGAATTGCCTGAACACCAAGAGGTAGCGCTTAATCAAGCGCAAATTATTGGGCGAATAAAAGAGTATGGTATAAACCCGAATCCTTGAAAGGTTTTTTTATGTCTGACTACGATTTTGACACTTTACAACTTCATGCCGGTCAGGAAAGCGCTGACCCAAGCACAAAAGCCAGGGCTGTGCCCATTTATGCCACCAGTAGCTTTACCTTTGATGACGCCGAAACCGCCGCCGATGTATTTTCGGGTAAGCAAAAAGGTAATCAATATGGGCGTATGCATAACCCCACGGTGCAAGCTTTTACTGATCGCTTAGTTGCTCTTGAAGGTGGAAAGGGTGGGGTGGCCTTAAGTTCGGGGCAGGCGGCAACCACGACGATTCTCTTTGCGCTGGCGCGTCCAGGAACCAATTTTGTGGTATCAAAAGAGCTATTTGGCGGAACCTTTGCGGTGGCTAGAAAACTGCTCGAGCCTTGGGGGTCAAAGTTTATTGCCGTAGAGCCACAGCCTGAAGCCGTTGCGGCAGCTATTGATGAAAATACGGTAGGGGTTTGGCTCGAGTCTATTGCCAATCCAAGCTGCTCTGTACCCGATATTGCGGCGATTGCTGAGATTGCTCATGCTCAAGGTGTCCCTCTTATTGTAGACAATACCTGGGGTTGCGGTGGCTATATTTGTCAACCTATAACGTTAGGTGCAGATATAGTCATGCACTCAGCGACCAAGTGGATTGGAGGGCACGGGACTTTTATTGGGGGTGCGGTAATTGATGCTGGCTCCTTTGAATGGGGTGCTGAGCGCTTTCCTGCCTTTCATCAAAAAGACCCTAGAGGTAAAACCTATTTAGATAAGGGCGGAGATGCACCCTTTTCTGCAAGGGCCTACGATCTTGGGCTTTTTACCATGGGCATGACGCTTTCTCCTCACTCGGCTTTTTTAGCTCTACAAGGGTTAGAGACACTATCTTTACGCGTTCAGCGTTCTTGTGATAGCGCGCTCGAGCTTGCTCAGTGGCTAGAAAAACATCCAGCCATTAAGCGTGTTATTTACCCAGGACTTACCTCGCACAGCTCTCATATGGTTGCCAAACACACACTGCAACATGGCTTTGGTGCGGTTTTGAGTTTTGAAACTCATGACCTTGAAACGGCTAAAGCTTTTCTTGATAATGTCAAACTGGTTTCACATCTTGCCAATATTGGTGATGCCAAAACGGTGGTTATCAATCCCTGGACAACCACGCATGCCAGCCTCTCCGAAGAAGCGAAGCGAGGCGCTGGCGTAAGCCCTGAGCTTATTCGCCTAAGTGTGGGTTTAGAGAGCGTCAAAGATCTTAAAGCGGATATTGCTCAGGCACTCACGGCGCTCAAGGTTGTCTAATGTTAACCAGAACACTTAGCCACGAAACTTGGGGAGATCACGCTGCTCTGATTGCTCGCTCTGAGGGAGATAGCGCAGGTAGTGTCGGCAAGGTTAATCCGCAAGTTTGTGATGTCGCTACGCCTGAAAACCCGCTCGAGCTTCAGTACGGCGAAAGGCTCGAGCAGGTCGCAGTTGCATATGAAACCTACGGTGAATTAAACAGTCAAGGTGATAATGCCATCTTGATTTGTCACGCTTTAACAGGTTCAGCTCATGCTGCTGGTATTTATGAGTCAGAAAGTGTACCTGGTTGGTGGGACCCCTTAATTGGCCCGGGCAAACCCATCGATACCAACAAGTATTTTGTGATTTGCAGCAATGTCTTAGGAGGGTGTTACGGCACCACTGGGCCAATTAGCATTAACCCCAAAACGGGTTTTCCTTATAGGCTCGAGTTTCCACGCTACACGGTTAGAGATATGGTCGAAGTGCAAAAACGTCTGGCAGATCAGCTCAAGGTGAGTTCTTTTGCCTCTGTAATTGGTGGCAGCATGGGTGCTATGCAGGTTTTAGAGTGGCCGCTTATGTACCCCGAAAGAGTGCGCTCAATCGTGCCCATTGCCATTGGCGCGCGGCACTCAGCCTGGGCCATTGGGCTTAACGAGGTAGCTCGCCGCGCTATTACCAGTGACCCCAAGTGGAACAATGGTAACTATGCGCCAGACGAGCAGCCCGAAACAGGATTGGGTCTTGCTAGGGCTGTTGCCATGTTGTCTTACCGCAGCTTTGATTCGCTCGAGGCTAAGTTTGGTCGGCAGCGGGTTGGGGCAACTCGAGACCTCTTAGGCGTAAGTTTTGAGATTGAGTCCTATCTTTCGTATCAGGGTGTAAAGCTGGTGAAGCGTTTTGATGCCAATACCTATATTTACATCACTAAAGCTATGGATGACCATGACATTACCGAAGGTAGAGGCAGACTCCCTAGTGTTCTAAAAAGAATCAAGCAAAAAGCTCTGGTGATGGGTATAAGTTCAGATGTGCTTTACCCAGAAACGGAACAAAAACAGCTTATGGATTACCTACCCAATGCCAGTTATGTTCGGATTAACTCGCCGCATGGACATGATGCGTTTCTCATTGAGTTTCCGCAACTGGCAGTGAGGTTAAGGCGCTTTTTAGAAAGTCTTTAAATTCTTGTTTGCTTGTATACTAAATGATGGCAGTTTTAGCAAAACGTATGTCAGCCGAAGATTTCCTTTTAGTCAAAGAGGAAGGTTATCGTTTTGAACTTATCAGAGGGGAAGTTATTAAAATGTCAGCAGCAGGTCACCAGCATGGACGAATTGTTATGAATATAGCGATTCCTTTAGGGGCTTTTGTGAAGCAGCATAAAATTGGTGCTATCTATGCGGCTGAGACAGGGTTTGTGATTGCTAAAGACCCTGATACGGTGCGTGCCCCAGACATTGCTTTTGTAAAACGTGAACGACTTGAAAGGGTGACAGAAAAGGGGTTTTTCCCTGGCGCACCCGACATTTCAGTTGAGGTGATTTCTCCTGGAGATAGCTATATTGAGGTGGAAGAAAAAGTAGCCATGTGGTTAGATGCAGGTACAGAGCTCGTTTTAGTAGTAAATCCAAGGAATAAAACGGTGAATGTTCATCGAAAAAACCAAGACATTCAAACTTTTAAGCAAGAGGATAAGCTCGAGCCTTTAGAACTACTCGGTTGGCAGTTAGCTGTCGCTGATATTTTTGACTAAAATATTAACTAGGCTTTAAAGTTCTTTTCTATTCGACTATCTGGAATGAGCCATAAAAGCGCCACGATAATATAAAGTGCGCCAGCAAGGGTAGAGCTGACAAACGCTAAAGGAATAGCAAGACAATACAAAACAAGTGAAACTCGGCCTTTAAAGTCGGACCCTAAAGATTTTGCTAGGAGCGAGTCTTTGCTATGAATGGCTAGCAGCGTTTGGGTTAGTAGGGTAAAGGCGATGGCTGCCCCAAGCAAGATAACACCGTATAAGGCAACAGGTAAGGCCGCAAAATGATTCTCTCCCATCCAACCGGTGCTGAAAGGGATAAGAGAAAGCCAGAATAGTAGATGTAAATTTGCCCAGAGCACACGCCCGTCAATTTTTTGACTAGCGTGCAAAAGGTGATGATGGTTATTCCAATAAATACCAATAAAGACAAAACTCAAAATGTAGCTAAGAAATACTGGAACGAGAGGCCTTAATGCAGACAATTCAGCGCCGTGAGGCACTTTAATCTCTAAAACCATGATGGTGATAATAATCGCCAGTACACCGTCACTAAACGCCTCGAGCCTTCCCTTGGTCATTTTCTTAAGCTGCTTCGCTCAGTTTTGAGCCTGCCATTAAAAGCCCAAGTTTTTCAGCCGTTGCTGCTTCTTGAGATAACTCACCCATAATCTGACCTTCAAACAAAACCAGAATGCGGTCACTTAAACTCATAACTTCGTTTAAATCAGCCGATACAAGTAAGACCGCTAAACCCATATCTCTGGCTTTGACAATCTGTTTATGGATAAATTCAATCGCGCCAATGTCGACACCGCGAGTGGGTTGGGCTGCTATCAGAACGTCAGGTTTACGCTCGAGCTCTCTAGCCACGATAAGCTTTTGCGCGTTTCCACCTGAGTAACTGCCTGCTAAAACATTTGTTGCTGAAGGTCTGACATCATAGTCTTTAATGAGTGCTTTGGCATGACTTTCAATTTTTTGCTCATCAAGAAAACCTAAGCCAACGGCATAAGGTGCTCGGTATTGATCACCTAAAACTGCGTTCATTGAGGCAGTGAAGGTTTCGACCAAACCACGTTCATAACGGTCTTCGGGAATATGACTTAAACCCTCTTCGCGGCGTACTCTGGCTGATTCTTTGGTAACATCGCGGCCTTCAAGATAAATCGTGCCGCCATCGGCTTTACGTAACCCTGCAATGCACTCAACCAGCTCAGTTTGACCATTGCCCTCAATCCCGGCAATCCCAACAATCTCGCCAGCTCTTACCTCAAACGAGACATGATTCACCACGGGTTTTTGTTTCGCTGGATGCATGACAACCAGATCATCGATTTTTATTTGTACGCCTTTAGGTTGAGCAAGTTCTTTATCAACCCGCAAGATGACCTCGCGGCCTACCATCATATTGGCAAGTTGGCGCTGATTGGTATCTTCACGATTGACCGTACCGATCATTTGACCGTCACGCATTACGCTCATACGGTCACATATTTCCATGACTTCATCCAGCTTATGGCTAATAAAAACGACAGCATTGCCTTTTGCCGCAAAATCGCGAATGAATTTAAAAAGCCCTCGAGTTTCTTGGGGCGTGAGTACTGCGGTAGGTTCATCCATAATCAAAATCTTGACGCCTCGGTAAAGCGTTTTTAAGATTTCGACCTGTTGTTGCAGACCTACAGGTAAATCTTCGATTTTGGTATCAGGGCTGATGTCAAAGCCAAACTGTTTGATAAGCTCTGCGGTGCGCGACCTTGCCTTGCCATAATCAAGCGCGACACCTTTCATAGGTTCTGAACCCAGCACCATGTTTTCTGCCACGCTAAGAGGTTCCACCAGCATAAAGTGTTGATGCACCATGCCAATACCTAACTTTATAGCGTCCTTGGGTGAGCGAAAGCTAACCTCAGCGCCATCAATGGCAAGCTTGCCTTCATCAGGTGCCTGTAAACCGTACAGGATTTTCATGAGGGTTGATTTGCCTGCACCATTTTCCCCGATAAGCGCATGAACCTCACCCCAATTGAGTTCGAAATTGACGCGATCATTTGCCAGCACCAGCGGAAACCGCTTGCTGATGTTTTGCATATCGACTGCTTTTGTCATGAGAATAGTATACCCAGTTTGAGATACTTGAGGAGAAGCTATAAAGGCGAGGCCAGACGTTTCAATACAGCCTAAGTGGTTTGCTAAGCTGTAGGCTAAGGAAAGCAAAATCGCGGAGGTTAGACATGATCAGACAAAAACAAGCAGAGGTACAAGCTTTTTTAGAAAAGATGGCTTTAGATGGTTGGCTCATTTACGATTTTAGAGGAACCAACCCTTTTGCGACCAAGATTTTTAATCATGGGGGGAGTTTGCTCTCAAGACGTTGGTTTATCTGGATACCCAAAAAAGGTGATGTCAAGATTCTTGTTCATGATATTGAGTTTGGCTCGTTTCCTAGACTTGGGTTTGAAGTATTTAAATACAATGGGCAAGAATCACTAGCGCTCGAGCTAAGCAAACTCACGCAAGGTGCAAAGCGTATTGCTATGGAATATTCCCCGATGGCTAATAATCCTTATGTATCTAAAGTAGATGGAGGAACGCTAGAGCTGATTCGCTCCCTTGGTCTAGAAGTTTTGAGTTCGGGGGATCTCCTTCAGCTCTTTTTGGCCTGGACACCTGAGCAACTTGCTAATCATCTTAAGGCATCTGAGGTTTTAACCGAAACCAAGGATAGGGCTTTAGCCTATATAAAAAAGCATATTGCTGAAGGTAGAGCGCTTAACGAGTACCAGTTGCAACAGTACATGAATGATTTTATTGAGTCACAAGGTATGCAGTCAGGTCATGCACCGATTATTGGCTTTGGCCCTGGTGGGGGAGACCCGCACTATGTACCCTCAAGTACCCAGTCAAAAACGCTCGAGCCTGGTGACGCTATCCTTATGGATTTATGGTGCAAAGCGCCTGGTGATAATCCTTTTGCTGACATAACCTGGATGGCCCACTACGGAGCCCCAACGGCAAACTTTATGAAAGTATTTACCACCGTGCTCAAATCCCGTGATACTGCTGTTGATTTGCTACAAAGCCGACTCTCTCAAGGACAGATGCTAAAAGGTTATGAAGTGGATTTAGCCGTCAGAAAAGTCCTGATTGATGCTGGCTATGAAGCAAACCTCAAGCACCGTACGGGTCATAGTCTGGGCAATGTGACTACTCACGGCGAGGCGGCTCATTTTGATGGTTTTGAAACCCTTGATGAGCGCGCAGTTTTGCCTGATATTGGTATTACCATTGAGCCAGGGGTTTACTTTGCTGAGTTTGGTGTACGTAGCGAGATTAATGTTTATGCTAAGCCAGATGGCATTGACATAACTACAGCAAGGCAAACAGAAATCGATATTGTTTAAGAATGCCAACCCTGTACGGCCCTCCTAAAGAAACGCTCGAGCTTCTCTTAGATGACCCAGACAACCATGATTTTCCCTCAGCAAAAGAGCTTTTACGTGATTTAACGGCGTCACAGGCCTGTCAAAAAGTTGAGGGTCTGCCTTATACGATTGCCGAAATTTTGGCTCATATGAACAGCAACCTTTGGTTCAACCTGGACCTGATTCACTCGGCTGAACCCGAGCATTTTGTAAACCCCTATGAGAATTGGCCAAAACTATCACCAGAAGATTGGTCAAACTTGGTGGCAACGTTTCTGGAAGGTCTAGCAGCAGCCAAACACCTAGCCTTTGAAAGCGACTTAAAGCGCATTTTATTTACTGAAACAACTGAGGATCCTGCCTGGACGGTGGGCTACAAACTAGCACTCAGTGTTGCCAAGCACAATGCCTATCACTTTGGTCAGATTGCTCTGTTGCGAAGGCTTTTAGCCGAGTGACCTTAGCTATTCCAGAAGGTTTTGCCAGAGCTACCTTAAACCGTGAAGGAGAAACTGGGACGCTTTGGCTCGAGTCCCTACCAAGCTTGTTTGAGCAGCTTCTTGCTCATTGGCAGTTAAGCCAAGACGGTGCAGCGATGTTTGGTTATTTAGGTGTGGTTGTTCCTGTAAAACGTGATGGTGAGGCCCTTGCCCTAAAACTCTGTTGGCCCGACCCTGCCAATGAGCATGTAGCGTTGGCCCTTAAAACTTGGAAGGGTCAAGGGGGAGTTAAATTGATAGAGGCTGACCTAGAGCGATCAGCTTTATTGCTCGAGCGTTTAGACAGCTCTCGCTCTTTGGAAACGGTGCCAGTTGATCAGGCGCTAGATATTGCCAGTGCAATCTACCAGCGTTTATGTGTGCCTGCACCTCAGGCATTGCCCAAGCAAGAAGAGATGGTCGAGCAAATGGTAGTAACTATGAAATCACGCTGGGAAAAATTAGCTAAGCCTTTTCCTATGTCATGGCTAGATAGAGCGTGCTCAGTGGCGCTCGAGCTTGCGAAACCTGAAAACCCCATGCTTGTCAATTATGATTTACATCCTGGTAATATACTGGCCTCGAGCCGTGAACCCTGGCTTGCCATAGACCCTAAAGGGGTAGCTGCTGACAGGGAGTTTGGTATTGCCCAGATGTTCTGGTACCACCTAAACCTAAAAGAAAAATCTCTTATTTGCCAGAGGCTTGATAGATTCATTGAACTTTGTAGGCTAGACGATATAAAAGCCTATACCTGGACGTTTGTACGCTGCCTTGATTACTGGCTGTGGGGTTTAGGTGTAGGTTTGACTGACGACCCTTTAAGATGCAAAGCACTCAGTGAGGAATTAGAATCTAGGCTCGACTAACAAATCATCCTCGATAAAGTTTTGGATAATCTCGTTCATAGAAGCGTCAGGCTCAAATCCTAGCTCCAAGGCTCTATGAGCAGTAAAGCGACTGGGCCAAGAGCCAACAATTTTTTGAATAAAAGGGTCGCTTTGCCACTCAATGCGATTAGCAACCTCTTTGCCTGCAATACTTTCAAGGCTAGCGACCATTTCCTGAACCGAAACGGTAATGCCAGGTAAAGAAAGGGTGCGGTTGCTACCAAGGCTCGAGCTGTCCATATCAAGTGCTTTAACAGCAGTGCGTATGGCTTGTCTAGGTGAGAGTATCCAGAGACGTGTATCCCCTGAAACAGGGCATAGTGCCTTTTGGCCCTGCAAGGGTTCTCGAATAATGGAACTAGCAAAGGTTGAGGTTGCTGCATTGGGTTTGCCAGGTCGAACTACGATCGTGGGGAACCTTAATACCAGCGCATCGATAAATCCTTTGCGTGAATAGTCATTAATGAGTAGTTCGCAGATTGCTTTTTGTGCGCCATAGGAGCTTTGTGGGGTAGCTGCGGTGTTGTCTTGAATGACCTCAGGCATATCTCCCCCAAAAACCGCTACCGAGCTGGCAAACAGGAATTTGGGTGCTTTGCTTAGGTTTCGGCAGATTTCAAGCAAGGTTTGCGTGGCATGTAAATTGACCTGCATGCCTAAATCAAAGTTTTGCTCGGCTTCACCACTGACAATGGCTGCCAGATGAATGATGACATCTGTTTCGGGCAAGATGAGCTGCTCTAAAGTGGCTTGGTCAGTTACATCTCCTGTTACAAGCTCGAGCCTATCATCAGTTTCCAAATCAGCTTTAAACTTGTCAAAGGCGACGAGTTTTTTAATATCCTTTGTTTGACCAAGACCATCTTTGATAGTTCCTTTAGCTAAAAGTGCCTTGGCTAGCTTTTTACCCAGGAATCCTGCTGCACCCAAAATTACGACTCGCATACGCACCTCATTCTAGTATTACAAGCACCAAGTATTGATGATTACTTAAGGGGGTTTTGCTTATTCCCCAGGTTGCTCATTATTTTATAAACCCATCAAAACTATAGGGCAGTGTACTAGTGTTTAGCACTATTCATAACAGATTTTCGGCTAATCCAAAAGAGCCACAACGCCCCTGGGATAAGAATTAGGGTTGCAAGTCCTGCCAAAATAGTTGAAATGCTGTAGCTGTCAAGCGCCCTGCCAACCAGTACCGCGCCAATGGCCCCTGTTAAGGTAAAAAAAGCAAATTCGCTTGCAAAGATGCGACCACTAATTTGTCTGGGTGCTTGTTGTAAAAGCAGCTGCGTTGAAAATGTCCAGACGATGCCACCCCCTAAGCCCCGAAACAAAATGCCAAATAAGGTAAAGCCAAAATTAAACAAAGGGGTAACCATGAGGTAACCAAGGCTAATCATGACGTAACCCACCACAATAGCAATGCGCAACGCGCGAGATTTATCTCCTGTAATGTTTCTAGCAACAATAGGGCCAATCCCAGAGCCTAAACCGGTCATCATAAACATAAGGCCCAGACTAATGCCGCCGCCAACACCAATCGTAAAGACGCGCTCGGAAATTGCTACTTCAACAATTTCAAAAGTGGAACCCGCTAAAAGGGCAACCATCGCTTTATGGCAGGCAGTTACCAGCACATTACGGTTTTTGCGCAAAAACTCGAGCCCCTCGACATATTGCCGAAAAAAAGCTGCGAAACGTTTTGAGTGCTCCGACTGAACTACGGTATTTAAGCGAATACGAGAAATAAAAATGGCTGAAACAATAAAGGTTACCGCGTCAATCATAAAAGCAGGATAAATACCCCAGGTACCCGAAACAATGCCACCAATGGCAGCCCCTAAAGACAGCATAACTGACCAGGTAGAAGCGCTTATGGCGTTGGCGGTACCAACTTCATTGTCAGCAACCAGATCGGGTAAAATGGCGGTGCGTGTTGGGGTAAAGAAGCCACTAATTGAAAATTGAATGGCTGTGAGTGTGTATAAAAGCCAGAGGTCGCTAGCTTCTCTTACAAACAAAAAGCCCAAGAGCGTAATGGCTCTAGCTATATCGGTAATAATAAGAATGTACTTGCGGTTAAAGCGATCAGCCGCGACGCCAGCAAAACTACTTACCAAAAACGGAGCTAGCATTCTGACCACAAAGAGGCTGCTTACCGCAAGACCTGACTTGCTCAAGGTTGCAATAAGTGTGGCTGAAGCAATCAGGTTAAACCAGTCACCTAATAAGCTAACTACCTGACCGAGCCAGAGATTTCTAAAATTGGCATTGGAGCGGATAAGCTCCAGGTAGCCAACAGGTTTTTGCAATGATGACAATAGTGACCTCTTTGAAAACCAAACTAACCTAGTTTTACATACTCACTTAATGCTTTGGCAGATTGTTGTTACGCTTTATAG
>JAHEBB010000631.1 GCA_024642575.1 Trueperaceae bacterium
CAGATGAAGGCATAGTAACCTTAAATGAAGAGCGTAAAGCCTCGATGGTCAATAACCTAATGGTTGCTTTGGTTTCTGAAACCGAGGTGCAACCCATGATTAATATGACGGGCCCTTAAAGACTTAAGGGTAGAAATATAAGCCATAAATCGGCAAAATCAGCCTATTTTCTGACCGACATCTTACCGAAGGGCTTTTATGATTTTGCTATGAAATCTAACAAGCTTAGTTATCGGCTTTGCCCAGCTGCCAGCGTTTCACTTCTCTCTCAAAAGAAACCTACTACTATCCCTATGACGGCGCAGTTGTGTTAATAGCATGTCCGCTGCAAAGGGCTACTTATTCTCCTTTGAATCGTTACTGTAACGCTTGCGGTGAGAATTTATTGGGGAGGTGAGTCCATCAAGCAAAGTTTTATGGCACAAATAGGCGAGAAAAATAAAGAAAAGTCATGAACCCTAGGTCTAGCAAAGGAACAAGGCAATGAAGAGAATTAGATGGGTCAGTTGTTTGACGCTTATACTGCTTTTTTTGGCAGCTTGTGGTAATCAGGAAACAAAAAAGTCTTATGAACCGGGTAAGTACCCTACTGAAATTCCTGAAACTACCAAAATTAGTGACGAGGCAACTCGCAAAAACCTGGCTTCTTTTGACCAATTGAGTGGTCTGATGCGTTTTAGTCAAACCAGCGCTCTACTGGAAAGTTTAAAACCTAATGATGTACTGGTAAGTGAGCCTTCAGAGCTTGCACCCTTTGGCTATTTACGTAAGGTAAAAACAATACGCAAAGAAGGATCTGAGGTAGTGCTTGAAACCAGTCAAGCAGCCCTTACTGAAGCGGTAAAAACAGGCTCATTAAACGCTGAATTTGTCAAGCTCGAGCCAGCTGCACTTCAAAACCTGGAACCGAGCGAAAGTTTAAAAATAGTTGATAAATCAGGCCGTGTCCTTAACCAAACAAATGCTAATTTGCAAATTGGTGATGGGCTTTTTTACGAGTTTGGTATTGATAAAACGGTTTGCCCAACAAATGATTGTAATACCATGAGCGTGGGGCTTAAAGGGGCACTACGTTTTAATGCAGGTTACAAAATCGGTATAGACATTGGGTTTTTTAGCATTGATCGTTTTGAAGCTAAAATGGGTATTGACCAGAGTATTAACGCTGGCATAGTAGGCAAGGTCTCGGGCAATGTGCAGTTGGGTGAACCAAAAATTTACGAGCTTAAGCGCATTCCGTTTGCCCTTAGGGTTTTTAATATTGGACCTTTGCCGGTAGTTGTTCAGCCTTTTCTGGTCATTAATATGCGCTTAGATGGCAAGGCCAATGTGAGTTTTTCCTGGGGTGTTCAGCAAACTTTAGCTTACGAATTAGGCACACTTTATGATGGTGATAAGTGGCATGATATAAGCCAAGAAGGGTTTAACTTTAGCCCTAATCTTAGCCCTGACGTTAAGGGTAATGCCAAATTAAAAGTGCTGACGGAAGTAGAACCATATATCAAATTTTATGATTCGGCAGGTCCCTATTTTGGTTTGGCAGGGGGGGTTTCCATAGACGCAGCCCATCCTAGAACCCCTAGCTGGATACTTGGTGCCGTCATACAATGCCGTGTGGGAGTCAGAGCAGACTTTAAAATACTTGGCAACCTTGATTATAGTGCTCAGGTTTGCAGCAAAGAATTTGAAATCAGTCGTCAGGCAAATCGCCCTCCGATAATCTCACAGGTGCCTCAGGGAACAAATCAGGTGGTAGCAATTAAGGGTGTCGGACTTTTTCTAAATGGCAACTCGGCCTCCTTTCCCTCAGGAAGTTTCCAGATTAAGGCTGATGATCCTGAAGACGGTGAAGATCTAAGTTTTTCAGCAAGTTCCGATAAAGATGGTGTTTTTAGTCAAGATGGCGACCTATTCAAATTAGCACCTAAAACCTTGGGCATACATGCTATTACGGTAAAAGTGACCGATACTGCTGGCCTTAGTACAAGCTCGAGCTTTCTTATCAATGTGACGGCTGGAAAACCAACAGTTGATGCTAAAGTTCCTACAACAACAGTTATTGCTGGAACCCAAGTATCGGTAAGTTACAGTGGGCAAAATGGTGACTCTTTGGAACTATTTCCGCCTGCCCTAAGCTGCAATCAATTATCCTGGTCAGTCTCGAGCCCTGATGAAATTCTTAGTCAATCAAGTTCAACAACGCAAACAAAGTGCCTTGCAAGTTTTCGCTTTAATACCCCAGGGGCGCGTCTTCTCGAGCTTACAGGTACAGATAACTGGGGTCAGAAAACTAGTAAGAGTTTTGCTGTTTCTATACAAGATGCTGGCCCAATAGTTATTACTTACCTAAAAGCCAAGTGTAACGGCATTGAGGTTGCTGAAGGAGGAGATTGTCAGTTTGGGCAAAAAGTTTATGCCTCGGCTAGAGCCACAGGACCAGAGGGCGCAAGTCTCAGCTATACCTGGTTGCTAGAAAATAATAAAGCAACTGCGCCAGCCATAGATTTACAGGAAGACATCACTGTACCTATTGGTGACGCTACCACTTCGGTGAGTCTACCCAGAAAAATAGGTGTGGTAGAAATCAATCCAAACCTTTGCATTCTGACACCTGATAGCCAAGATTTTTACAACACTCTCACCCTTATTGTAGCAGACTCAGTGAATCCTCCTTTTAGTCAGAGTTTCCACTTTTCCTGTAGCGTTCCACCCAAATAAGCCTGGTTTTAATCATCAAAGGCTTAGCTTAAAGCAGCTAAGCCTTTGATAAAAGGGAATTAAATGAAATACTATATTGCTCTTAGCCTATACCTACTTTGTTTTGGTCAGGCTCAAACCCTTGACCGCTCTTTAATTGATAATGCCTTTAAAAAGCTCGAGCAGGTTCCTTTTTACCGCTGGGTATCAGAAGGTACAGATTATAATGGTGCAGTTGTTAATTCGACTACCACCT
>JAHEBB010000632.1 GCA_024642575.1 Trueperaceae bacterium
CTGAGGGGCGGTTATGGTAGCAGGGAATGTCTAGTTTGGCAATCCCTGGGGCGTCACGAAAACCGCCATCGGTCACAACCCCTGCACAACCACGCACCATAAGCCGCGTTATAAGAATAGAACCTGCCGACGCAGCCCTTGCATCCTTACGGCTATCTATCATCAAAACATGTCCAGAAGGACATTCCTCAACGGCAACACGCTGTAAATGTCTGGGGTTGCGAAAGACTTCGATGGGGTTGCGGTCTTCTCTGGCTGGGATATAACGTAAGGTATACGCTTGACCGACCATTTGCTCGGCTTTGGCATCTACTGGCCTTACATCCTGAATAAACTGATTGCGTAGTCCACGTTTAAATAAGGCGGTACATAAAGAGGCAACGCTGATGGATTTATATTTTTGCCTTGTTTCTTCACTTAAAACATAATCGGACATGGGTTCCTTTCTTAGGCAGTACCGAGCAACGAGTACCTAGTGGTTTAAGTCTTGAGGGAGAATAGCTTCAGGCATATTCTGGTAACAAACAGGGCGCAAGAAGCGGCGTATGGCTAAGGTTCCTACTGAGGTCGCACCAAAATTAGTAGATGCTGGGTAAGGGCCTCCGTGAACCATCGCGTCACAAACTTCGACACCTGTCGGGAAACCGTTGGCAAGAATACGACCTGCTTTACGCTCGAGCACGGGCATAAGCTGGCGAGCTTGCATGGTATCTCCTGTGTCCATATGCAAAGTGCAAGTCAGCTGACCATGCAGCGACTGCGCCAGTTTTTTCATTTCAGCAAAATCTTTAACCGTCACGATTAAACCTAGCGGGCCAAAAACCTCTTCGCCTAAAACCTCATTGGCAAGCCAGTTTTCACCTGTTGTTTTGTATAGGTAAGGGCTAGCACCCCGCATATTGCAAACTGAAGTTAGGAGCTCTTGCACGCCCGTTGTTCCTTTTACGCGGTCACGGCCTGAGCGGTAAGCTTCGGCAATGCCATCAGTCAGCATGGTTTGTTCAGCAACAGGTGTAAGCGCGTCGGTTGCGGCCTGACTAAAGGCGTCAGCATCTGGGCCATCTATAACAATGGCAATACCTGGATTGGTACAAAACTGACCTACACCTAACGTTAGCGAACCGGCCCAACCTGTGGCAATTTCGGCAGCTCGAGCCTTAAGTGCCTCAGGCAGTAAAAACATCGGGTTGACCGAACCTAACTCTCCAAAAAAGGGAATGGGTTCAGCTCTTTGAGCACAAAGATCAAAGAGGGCTTTTCCGCCCACCAAAGATCCTGTAAACCCCACAGCTTTTATAAGAGGATGCTGGACAAGCGCCTGACCGACATTTCTCCTACCGCCCTGAATTAGCGAAAAAACCCCAGGATGAATACCACAAGCTTTGATAGCTGCGGCAATCGCCTCTGCTACGATTTCTGCGGTGCCTGGGTGCGAAGAATGCCCCTTAACAACCACTGGGCAGCCAGCAGCCAACGCTGATGCAGTGTCACCCCCCGCAGTAGAAAACGCCAGCGGAAAGTTTGATGCGCCAAACACAGCCACAGGACCAATCGGGCGCTGAATCATACGCAAGTCAGGGCGGGGCAAGGGTTTACGCTCAGGCAAAGCCTCATCATGACGAATGTCAAGATAATCACCTTTTAAAATATGGCTGGCAAATAAGCGAAGCTGCCCTGTGGTTCGGCCACGCTCACCCTGTAAACGGGCTTCAGGTAAGCCTGTTTCCTGAGACCCTATTTGAGTAATCGCTTCAGCTCTTGCCTCTATTTCATCGGCGATTTTGTTCAGAAAATCGGCACGCTCTTGTCGGCTCGAGTAGCCATAGCTCCAAAATGCTTCTTCGGCAGCTTGCACGGCCTTGTCTACGTGCTCTGGTGTACCTACCGCATAGTCATGTGCTTCGCCGTGTGCAGGTGCAGATTTAAAGGTGGCATCTCCTGCAACCCATTCTCCTGCAATCAAATGTTTTCCTTTAGGGGTAAATGACATGGTATTTCCTTTCCTAGAAAGTACCTGGTACCTAGCAATGAGTACCTAGTAAGAGATTATTAGTCTAAATGGATTCCAGCCTCCCCCAGCCTACGCTGGGGCTAAAGGCGGAATGACGAATGAAGCCTTCATCTGAGTAACTTATCTTTTTACTTTCCACTTTTACTTTTCCCTAGTAAATATCTGGCTCGGGGGCTTTTGCGCCAAACTCGGGGCTTAAAAAGTCAAAATCACAGCCTTCATTAGCCTGCGTGACATGTTTAGCAAAAACCCAGCCATAGCCCCTTTCGTAGCGCTCAGCTGGTTTTTGCCATGCGGCACGGCGCTTGGCAAGTTCTTCATCTGATACCAACATATCTAACGTCCGATTTTCTATATCCAATCGGATAGTGTCGCCTGTTTTAAGTAAGGCCAATGGCCCACCGATATGCGCTTCAGGCGCAACATGCAAGACACAAGCACCGTAAGACGTACCTGACATACGCGCATCTGAAATGCGAAGCATATCGCGGTGACCTTGGTTAATTAAAGCCACTGGAATAGGCAGCATGCCCCATTCGGGAAAGCCTGGGCCACCTAAAGGACCAGCATTGCGCAAAACCAAAACATGATCAGGTGTGACATCCAAATTTTCATCTTCAACAGCTTTTTTCATGTCGGGGTAGCTGTCAAAAACCAGCGCTGGCCCCTCGTGCTTGTAAAAGCGCTTGTCACAGGCCGCAGGTTTCATGACAGCACCATCAGGGCAAAGATTTCCGCGCAAAACCGCCAGCGAACCCTCGTGATAGACAGGATTTGATAATGGGCGAATGACATCATCATTGTAGACTTGGGCACCAATAAGCGTTTCCCCAAGCGGAAACCCTGATACCGTCAAAACCGAAGTATCCAGCCTATCAGTTAGTTGTGCCATCAGTGCACGAAGACCGCCAGCATAGTAAAAGTCTTCCATCAGATAATC
>JAHEBB010000633.1 GCA_024642575.1 Trueperaceae bacterium
ATCTAAGTCACTCAGGTTTTACAGACAAACTTACTGACCCAATTACCTGGAAAGATTTTGTTGATGGCGATATGACCCCACAAGAAGTCAGTGGTGCTGCCTATGGTCATGGTACTGGGGTGGCTGGAGTAATCATGCAGGTAGCACCTAAAGTTAAAATTATGCCGATTCGTGCCTTAGGGCCTGATGGGTCAGGCGATGTCAGTAATGTTGCCGCAGCAATTATCTGGGCGGTTGATAATAAGGCTAATGTTATTAACCTTTCGCTAGGCTCAACAAGCTATATAGCAACCCTACAAACTGCATTGGAGTATGCGGCTATTAAGGGTGTTTCGATTGTGGCTTCCGCAGGGAACAGTGGCGATCAAAATGTTACCTATCCTGCTGCCAATATGGTAGGCAATACTGTCTATCAAAAACTAGCGATTGGTGTTGGTAGTGTGTCAAGTGGCGACCGAAAGTCCAGCTTCTCAAACTATGGGTCGAATCTTGAGATGGTAGCACCAGGTGAGCAGATTCATACCCTCTATCCAGGAAATCAACGTACAGCCTGGAGTGGCACTTCCTTTGCTGCACCAATGGTTGCAGGGAGTCTAGCCCTGGTATATGCCCAAAATTATGGTGGCTATCCGACACATCAACTACCTGGAGTCGCTAATGACATATCTATCCTGAATCCTGGCTATGCCCTAGGTAGTGGTCGGCTCAATGTTCTAAACCTTATCGTTAAAACCGTCAAATGAAAGATCAGGTCATTTTGACTGAGCGTCAACTTGACTCCTTAGGCCCAAAGCAAGTTCGCTTACTTGAAAGCCAGGCAGAGCAAGATGTTGAACAGCTTAATCCCTCTTCTTCAGGGCATTGGAACAGTTTTGACAGTTATGCTAATACGATCTGGGAAGTTTGGTTTCGATAATGAATGCTGTAGCTTCTCTTTTTAGACCAGGACGCGGCTTGACACTTAACGGGCAGAACATCAGGGCTGAAATCATTGAGATGCCTAAACTACCTATTTTTTGGTTTTTTCTGGTCTTAGGTATCTCTCTTGTCAGTACATTAGTACTGGCTGAAGAGGGTGCTACCTATACCCCTGAAAACGATAGGATTGTGCAGACAGGGGCACCAGCGGGTAAGTTACCCATCGAAAAGAAAGAAGACTTAGCCCAGAAGCAGGTCGAACACTGGAACAAGGTGGAAGAAAACACGGGCAAAGAGATTAGCTACAGTTATGTGGTGATCTGTGATAAAGATGGACACTGCATGAAAGTCGATCCTCCTAAGTTTGTCAGGTTCTAGGAATTCATTGGTTAATCAGTTAAGCAAGTTAAGTTTTGTGTTATAAGCCATTGTTTAAGCTAAGGAAATCATGACAAAGCTGTCACCTCAAGCAATAGTCAAACCTGAGGTAACAGCTTTGTCTTTAGGGCTCGAGTGTTTGACTAAAGATGAAAATCAGCCAGAACTTCTAAAACGAAGCTTGTTAAGCAGTCAAACATGTCAAGTTAGTGAAAGGTACCTGGCTCCCTTTGAATCATTAGACCTAGCAACCGACACAGCAAGTCTCAGAAGGTCCCTTGAGCTGATCTATCTTTTAGAAGGTGCGCTCGAGTTTAAGATGGGCAAGCTAAGTCGTATGTTAGAACCAGGAGCTTTTTTGGTCTCAGATCAGCAGCTGGATAAAGTTAAGTTAAAAGCCCTGACTCCGCTGCACTACCTTCATTTCAACTTAGCATGTAACTCAGATCAGATCGGTAGAGAACTCAGCACGCTTAGCTCTGAGTTGGTGAGTTTGAGACTCCTGTTTGCTCGTAGTGACCAGGAGCTGATGTATGTCACGATCAAAA
Source organism: Trueperaceae bacterium (assembly GCA_024642575.1). Classification (GTDB taxonomy): domain Bacteria; phylum Deinococcota; class Deinococci; order Deinococcales; family Trueperaceae; genus JAHEBB01. The sequence continues at coordinate 1,845 of JAHEBB010000633.1, forward strand.
AGGGCGAGCAGATGTTCTTGAGCCCTCATGACTTACCCCATACCGATGAACTTTACTATATTTTAGAAGGTTCTTTTTTGAGTCAGGATCAGAATTTGCCTGGTCTACACCTGAAAGCTGGGGTGGGGATGCGCTCAGAGTTAAGAACTTAACCAGCGAAATTTTGCTGTCAGCAGAAACCGATCTGCGTTACCTTTACTTTGCCTCGGCACCAAGTTTTAATGCAGTGAGTCATGATCTGCTTGAACTTCAGCGACTCGCCGAAGAGGTTGAGGCCAAGGATGGCTATACCTCAGAACATTGTCGCCGAATCCAAAGCCTAGCGATGGCCACCGGACAGATCTTAGGGCTCTCATCCAAGCGCTTATATACCTTATCCATTGGTGCCTATTTACATGATTTAGGCAAGGTCAAAGTTCCGCTTGAAATATTACAAAAACCTGTTGCCTTAAGTTCAGAAGAATGGGATATTATCAAACACCACCCCACCTTTGGTGAACGATTGCTTGAAGGTAGTGGCTATGAAAAGGCAGCCACGATTGTTGCCCAGCATCATGAACGCTTAGATGGTAGTGGCTACCCTTTAGGTTTACAAGGCAATGAAATATTAACTGAGTCTTATATCGTTGCTGTGGCAGATACCTTTGACGCTATGACTACTAATCGCCCTTATCGCAAGGCCTTATCCCCTAATATTGCCTTTGCTGAGCTAAAACGATTTGCAGGTAAGCATTACCCACAGATTATTGTTGACGCTTTTATTATAGCGATCAGGGAGTTTGACTTTTGAAGTTATATAAAGATTTAGGACAAGGTTTCTCTAAAGAAACCTTGTCCTAAACACGCTACCGATTAAACCCTTACATTCTTACGCTTCATTATTGATATTTGGATAACTTGAGATTAAGCTGACCCTAAAAAGTGGCTTTATAGCTAAACGACTTCATAGGGCCGCATCATCTCATGATCTTCATGCGATAGGATATGGCAGTGCCAGACGAAACGCCCAGGTCTATCAAACTTAGCCACCACACGGGTGACCTCTCCTGGATAAGCTACAATGATATCTTTCCAGCCGTCTTCATTGGTTTGATTGGCATAACGCT
>JAHEBB010000634.1 GCA_024642575.1 Trueperaceae bacterium
ATTTTGGCTGGGCCTTTTATTTTAGACTTTATTAGCCATGAATCGCTCGAGGGTTTGCGTTTTGTTGATGACATAGCCCTGGCCTTTATCGCCTTTACCGCGGGTAGCGAGCTATTTCTAAAAGAGTTTAAAGCTCGCTTTAAGACCATTGCGCTGGTGACCGCTGGGCTGGTTATCTCAACCTTTACCTTAGGCACACTCATGATGCTGTTCTTAAGTAAACGCCTGGACTTTATGCAGTCTATGGGCTTTCGCTCGAGCCTAGCAGTTGCCTTACTGGTGGGTACTATTTTGGTTGCCCGTTCTCCTTCTGCTGCCATTGCCATCATTAATGAAGTTCGTGCCAAAGGGCCTTTTACCATGACCGCTCTGGGCGTCACCGTCATTATGGATGTTATTGTCATAAGTCTTTTTGCTATCAATTTACCGCTTGCCTCTGCGCTTATTACCGGCTTAGGGCTTAATTTAAGTTTTGTTGTCCTGCTCATTGTGGAGCTAGGCTTATCTTTTTTACTGGGTTTTCTTTTGGCCAAAGTTCTGACTTTTATCATGTCTTCAAATGGGCCAAACCTTTTTAAAATTGCTCTGATTTTGTTGGCTGGCTATGCGGTTTTTGCTTCCTCACACTATGCCCATGACCTAAGTCATGATTATTTGGGCTTCGAGTTACGCCTCGAGCCCCTCCTTATTTGTATGGTTGCTGGCTTTTGGGTCACCAATTATAGCCGCTTCAGACTTGACTTTTCTCAGGTTTTGCATGACTCGAGCCTGCCTGTTTATATTGCCTTTTTTACCCTGACGGGTGCTTCGCTCGAGCTCGATGTTTTGGCCCATACCTGGCCCATTGCCCTAGCACTCTTTTTTACCCGCTTAGGTGGCATTTTTATAGGTTCGTTTAGCGGCGGCGTGTTGGCAGGTGAACCCATGCAACATAACTGGATTCGCTGGATGAGTTTTGTCACCCAGGCGGGTGTGGGTTTAGGTCTTGCTACCGAAGTCTCGGTGGCCTTTCCAGATTGGGGCGCGGCCTTTGCCACCATCATTATTTCGGTCATTGTTTTAAATGAGCTTTTGGGGCCCATTTTCTTTAAATGGTCGATTAATCTGGTAGGTGAAGCCCATGTCAAAGCGGAGGCCCCTGCCTTTGACGGCGTGAGAGACGCGCTTATATTTGGGCTCGAGCGCCAATCGGTCTTTTTAGCCAGACAACTAAAGTCGCATCAGTGGCAGGTCAAACTGGTCGAATTAGGTCAAAAAAGCAATAAAGACATTGGCGATATTGATAACGTGGAACTTGCCCATCTGCCAAACATAAGCAAGGAAAGCTTAAAAGATCTGGCCATTAGCAACGCTGACGCTATTGTCTGTATGGAAACCGATGACGAGCTTAATTACCAGATATGCAAACTGGTCTATGAAGAATTTGGCGTCAATACGATAGTCGTACGCCTTAATGACCGCGCCAATTTTGACCGTTTTCATGAATTGGGTGCCTTGATCGTTGACCCGAGTATGGCAACGATTAATTTGCTCGAAGAATTTGTTCGCTCTCCTTCTACGACCTCTTTGCTCTTAGGTATGACCAAAGATCAAGATATTATTGAGATAGAGATTCGCGATCAGCTTTTGCATGGCCTAGCGCTGCGCGATTTACGTTTGCCTTTAGATACGCTCATCCTTTCTATCAAACGCAAAGGGCAACGGGTACTGATTACCCATGGTTACACCAAGCTCGAGCTTGGTGACCGCGTAACCATTGTGGGTTCGGTAGCAAGTTTAGAAGCGCTTACGCTCCGCTTTGGCAGTAAATAGGCACCTAAATGAAGTTTTCAGACTTTGCCCAACGACGAATATGCTTTACTTTAAGCTATGGATGTTTTAGAGCTAAAAAATGAGACTTGGAAACTGCTTATCGCCCCTGAGGTTGGCGCAAGCATTGTTGGGCTTTATGGCAAAGTTCAGGGTGGCTGGCAAGCTATCATGCGAGAAACCTCAAAAGCGGCGCTCGAGTCAGGCAACCCCTCAAACTTTTCAAGTTTTACCCTTGCTCCCTTTTCCAACCGTGTAAAACGCGCAAAATTTGATTTTTTAGGCAAAAGCTATCAGTTGCGCGCCACGTCTGCTGATGGCAATACACAACATGGGGATGTTCGGTCAAGACCCTGGAAAACCTTAAAAACCAGTGATAGCGAATTGGTCTTTGGGCTAAACACTCAAGACTTTAGCGATTTCAATTTTCCTTTTCCCTTTTTTGTGACAGTGCGCTATTTTCTTGAAGGCAATGTATTTGGTACAAGCTTAGGCTTAAAAAACACAGGCGATAGCGCTATGCCCGCTGGTTTTGGCATTCATCCCTACTTTAATCAAGTACTCTTGGGCAAAAAGGCAGAACTTCGTTTTCAGGCAGATGGGCTTTACGAAGTCGATAGTGAAACCATCCCGACAGGAAATGTGGCTAAGCCGACAGGTACTGATACCTTTGAGCAGGCTCGAGCCGTTGATGTTGCTCTTAATCATCTTTACCGTGACTGGTCTAAGCTTAGTCTTAATTGGCCTGGCATGGCTGAGTTGGAGATAACTGCCGAGCCGCTTTTTAAACACTTGATTGTGTTTACCCATGTCGATGGCTCACTGGCGCTCGAGCCTGTTACCAATGCCACCAATGGCTTTAATCTCATGGAAAGAGGCTTTGAAGGACACGGTGTGCAAATCCTTAAACCTGCTGAGCAATTAGAAGCTAAGATTCTTTTAAGATTAAATCTTTTATAGCCGCATTATTTCCGCCTAAATGGCGAGTAGCAAACCTAGCCATTTCAACTTTTGCCGTCAACCATTTCTTTTAGCTTTGGCAAGCTTTGAGACATCATCAAGAAAACCTGACATTAGTCTTTAAAACTAGCCAAAAACCCCTCGACTTCTGTTAGAAAGTTGTTTGGCTGTTCCCTGAC
>JAHEBB010000635.1 GCA_024642575.1 Trueperaceae bacterium
TGGTACCAAGATAATTTCTCCGCGGTAAGTGGTTCTAAGCATAATCTGCTCGAGCCTTCCTGCTTTTGGGAAATGATTCATAAGTTCTTTTAGGTTATGCATACCCATGAGTCTATACTGTGTTTTTTGCAGGGCACAATAACTACGATTTCATTTCTAGGGTAGAAAATTAATCGGTAAAAACGCTAAATTTTTGATTTTGCGGAGGCTCGAGTCGTAGATAGCTTGCCAAATATCAGCTTGTTTGTACAATGAGGGTATGGCGAAATCTAAAAAAAGGGAAAAGGAAGAACGTAAAGCGGTAGATGAGGCGAAAAAGATCACCCCAGCCAAGTTACTGCGACTTGCACTCAAGAGTATGGTCTTCGCCATTATTGTGGCAGGACTGGTAGTTGTTTTAAATCTTTTAGGGGTTCCAGCATTAGGAAGTGCCTGGGTTCAACTGGGCATTATGTTTGTGGTTTATCTGATAGCCTATCCTTTTTTAATGAGTGAATTTAGACCTAAGTCGCCCAAAAAATAAGTATGGATCAAGCCCTTACCAAACAACGTGCCGATGCTTTAAAGCGCAATGAAAAAGCGCCTGAATTAAAACAGGGAAGCCTTTATCAGCAGATAAAGCTGGCACGCTTTTGGTTACCTGCCACGATTGTGGGTGTGGTGCTTGTACACCAACTCAGTATTGTGCCTTTAGGGGGAGCCAAATGGCAATTTTGGTCGGTTTTGCTGTTTTATAGCATTTTGGGCCCCCTTATGACCTTTTTTACGCTCAACTGGATTGCTTCAGAAGTAAAGCAACGCGAGGAGGCGCAAACCGAGTTTCAGCGCCTGTTTATTGAACTAAAGGCAAGTCATGCACTTCTGGGGCAAATTCAAAATGTTACGGAGCAGTTTGTTTCTGCCCCAGATTTAGAAACCTCATTATCAGCAGCCACAGAAGGCATAACAAAGGTTACAGGGGCTCTCGGAGCAGCCATTTTCCTGACAACAGGTGGAGTGAGTATTACTCAGAGCTATGACCTTGATGAAGCCTTTACTATTGATGCTGCCAAACGAGACAGGCGATTAGGGCAAGGAGATAAGCTCGAAGGTACAACAGTGATTGAAGGGGATAGCTATACTATTTTAACAGCGCCTTTAACTCAAATGGGGCATATAGGCGGAAGTATTCATGCTTATTTCACACAACAACCAAGTAGTGAGCAAGGAGAAAGTTTTCGGATTTTGTCGGCTGAATTTTCTGCTGCGGCAGAGGCTGCCAGTAGCCGTATGCGCGATTTGCTGACGCTTGTTGAAGTGGACCGAAGTATTAGGGCAGAAGGTAATCTGGAGAAGTTACTGGCAACTTTGCTCGAGCGCATGATGAGCCGAACCGATGCCAGTGTTGGCGGGGTTTATCTGGCAGATGAGGCGCGACAGCTTCGCTTGCAGGTGGCTCAAGGTTTACCCCAATATTACGGCTCGAGGCCCTTAAATGCTGGAGAAGGTTTTGTCGGTGAAGTGGCAAACAAGGCTGAGCCTCAAATAGCATCTCACCTCGAGCCTTATGACCGTATTGGTCCGATTCTTGAAAAAGCTGCAAGCGCGGTGGCTTTACCTCTTTTGTCTGAGCGGGAACTCTTGGGTGTGGTCGTCTTGGCTCACACAAACCCCATGCATTTTGAACTAAAAAGCCTGCCGTTTTTAAATCTGGTAGCGGGTCAGGTCAGTTTGGCTGTGAGAAACGCTCGAGCCTATTTGCAATCAGAAGAATTGGCGATTGCCGAAGAGCGTGCCAGAATTGCCCGTGAAATTCATGATGGTATTGCGCAAACACTGGCATTTAGCGCCCTAAAGCTTGATCTGGTTTCAAGGTTGATGCAAAGAGATCATGATAAGGCCGAAATCGAACTTAAAATGACCAAAGATACTTTACGTGAAACCATAAAAGAAGTGCGCCGTAGTATTTTTGCTCTAAGACCTATCGAGCTCGAGCGGCACGGCTTTTTGGAAACCTTGAAGCAATATTGTCAGGACTACGATCAGCAAAACAGCATTCAAGTCAAGCTTGATTTAAGAGATATACCTCAGCTAAGTACCAAAAGTGAGGCCGTACTCTTTCGCATTTTTCAAGAAGCCATGCACAATGTAGCCAAGCATGCACGCGCTGAGCAGGTAAATATCAATGTCGGTACAACCTCTGATGAACATGCCTTTGTTGAAATCATTGATGATGGGCTTGGTTTTGATCTTAATGCAGTTACGGGTCGGGTAACCAGTGCCGGAGGTCTAGGGTTAAAACAAATGCAAGAGCGTATTGAAAATCTCGGCGGTGAGTTTGCTATAGATACTTCTGTTGGTATGGGTACAAAAGTATACGCCTCAATACCTACCTAAAATCAGAATGTTTAATGAGGCCCCTATCAATTTGCATTTCCAGGAAAGGGTGCACCAAAATAATTTTTGACGTTGACTTCATTAACAGTGGACCAATCTCTTTAGGACTGATGGGTTTATATTGAAGCTAATAATGATGTGGTGCAATGGTTGTTAGAAATGTAAAATCATTCAATCCGACCTTAATTTGTAACCTCAAATCACTAAAACGATGACATCATTAGATCAAGTTTCCTATAGGTTCTACCAAAGTGATTCGTTAAACCACTGAAGAGGTGCAACGGGAACCCCAAAAATGCGGACTTCAAAATGTAAATGAGGTCCCGTTACCAGCCCTGTTGCGCCAATCTTGCCAATCTCTTCGCCTAGAGAGACACTTTGTCCTTGCTCTACGTTCAATTCGCTCAGATGCATATAGGCACTGCAAACGCCTAGACCATGATTAATGATGACGGTATTACCGTAAAGCTCGAGCGTTTCAGCCAGGCTAACCGTTCCCGAAGCCGCAGCAAATACAGGCGTTCCCGTTTGCCCTCTAAAATCAAGACCTCGGTGATAGCCACTAATTGGG
>JAHEBB010000636.1 GCA_024642575.1 Trueperaceae bacterium
GGGTTCATAGCCTCGTACCAGAATGCGCACAATTTCGCTGCCTACTAAAAGTACCAGTGCCAGATACCATTCTTCTTTTAAGCGCAGAGCGGGGTAAGATGCCAGATAGCCAATTAACCCACCAATGACCGCCGCAATCATGAGGGTAAGGACAAAGTTGAGTAGCCCTATTCCCATGGCTCCACGGATGATGCCTGTACGCAGTTGCAGCGCATCGGCTAAGTTTGTTCCACAAGGATAAATGGGTGTTTTGCCTGCTAAAAGAGGTAAAAGATAAGTATAAGTCAAGGCTGCTGTGTATGCCCCCACTGAAACAAAAAGTGCCTTGCCAAAGTTAGGAATGCCAGCAACACCGTACTCGAGATTCAAACTGAGTGCCATTAGCGCAGAAATGCCAAAAAAGGTTAGCAGGGCAATGCTGGTTGCGACAATATCTATGTTCATGTCTTAGGTTGCCTGCGGATTTTGCGGGTACGAAAGCCCTCCATAAAGCCTGTTAAACCTTGAGGGCGAAATAACAAAACCAAAATAATAATAATAAAAGGAATCGCGGGTTTAAAACTAAAATCTAAGCCAAAATAATGATTTAAGAGCTGCATGACAAAATTTTCAGACAGACCTACGACATAAGCACCAAGAATGGTGCCGACAAAACTGGTCATGCCACCCAGTACCGTGGCTGCAAATACCGAGAGAATAGCGAGCCAACCAGTCAGCGGATTGATTGACGTGTAGATACCCCACAAAGCACCTGCTACCCCTGCAAGTCCACCTGCCAGTATCCAGGTGAAATAATAAACGCGCCCAACCTGGATTCCCTGAACTCGAGCCAACGAAGCATTGTCTGCCATTGCACGCATTTCTCGGCCAAGATTGGTGTAGTTGAGCAGCAAACTAAGCAAAATAATCAGGATGATAGTGGTAGGCACAACCCAGAAAAAAATATTGGTCAGAATCATGGTCTTGCTCTGATACCAGATTTCTAAGGGTATTTTGATACGTTTATCAAAAAAGTCAAATCTATCAACCAGTAAAAACAGGATGTAGCGCAAAATAAGACCTAATGCAAAAGATGCCAGAATCATAGTGTAAATCGAAGGTTTGCGCCGCTCGAGCGGTCTAAAAACCGTTGTATAAGATAAAACCGCTACCAGTGCCGTAACGATAAAGCAAAGAATCAGCATAAGCAAAAGATTATTCATGCCTAAGTAAGATGCCACCAGCGCCACATAAGCGCCGACCGTAATCAGCTCGGCGTGAGCAAAATTGGGTAGTTTGACTACTGCAAGCGTCAGGGTTAAGCCTAAAGCCATGAGCGCATAGAGGCTACCGACTTGTAATGAACGCACTAAAGAGTCGATAAGTAAGACAGTTGGCACTAATCTAACTCTTTCTTGTTGGCTCTTAAAATCCCCTCTAACTCCCCTTTAAGAAAGGGGAGGATAGTAATTTCCCCCTTTTTTAAAGGGGGCTTAAGGGGGATTTCTTCTGTGTAACGCATAAAGATATAGTTTTATGAGCCTTTACTCGCCAAACACAACCTTGCCATCAGCACCGCTGTAGGTACCAATTTGACCAAATTCTGTGCCATCTTGATTGAGCTGATAAATACCATAATTAGCAATCGCCTGATCACCGTTGGCATCTAGGTGGGTTTGTACTTGCGTACCAATGTAGTGGCTCGAGATAAAAGGCACAGCCGCTTTAATGCCTTCGCCGCTATTGCCTGCAAAAATCATCGAGAGCATAGCGACATTGGCAGTGTCGTAGGCGTAGTTGGTAAAAGGGCCAGGCGCTTCACCGTATTTGGCAGTGTAAGCATCCATAAAAGGCTGGGTATTGGGGTTTGGCGTATCAGCAAAGGAGACAGAGGTCAAACCAACTTTGGCCAAAAAGGCGGCGTGGCTGCTATCGGCTAGAATGTCTGGGTTAACCAAGTTTTCAATGCCTAGCCAGTCAACACTGCCCATGACAGGGTTAACCACTGCTTGTTGCAAGAGCTTTTGGGCGTCGCCTAAAAAGCAAACACAAAAGAAGGCTGTTTTGCCTGCACCTGAAAGACGTGCAATTTCGGCGCTAACTTTGGCAGCTTCGCCTGTTAAATCAGCAGGCTCGGGGGCATAATTTACAGTGACGACTTCGCCGCCACCATGAGCAGCAAAGGCATCTGAGAAAATCTTGACCATGCCGTTACCAAAGGGGTCATCAAGTGACAAGATGACCATATTTTCGTAACCTCGAGCCAGTGCAATATCACTAAAGGCTTGCCCGGCAAAGGTATCGGGTGGGTACATGACTCTAAAGATGTAATCGTCAGGAATGGCACCTGCTTCACCGCTCGAGGCTGGGGCAAAGATGACCACTTTGTTTTCATCGGCAAACTGTTTGGCACCTAAAACTTCACTGGTGGTTAGTGGCCCAATAATGGCCTTTGCACCACTGGTTTGCACGACGGTTTGCAGAGCTTTTGCCGCACCATCGGGCGTGCCTTCGGTGTCGGCATTAACGGTATTAAAACGAACACTTGAACCCGCAGCTTCTAACTCTGCATTCATTTGCTCAACGGCTAATTCAACGCCGTTGCGAAAACCAACACCAAAGGAACCTAGTGAGCCTGTAAAAGGCAATACGATACCCAGAGTGTACTCTTCTTGAGCAAAGACTTGACCTGCAAATAGGGCAAGTATCAATGTAAAACCTAATAGCCTTTTCTTCATCCTTACCTCCTAGATTTGACCCTTAAAACTATTTTATTGAGATACTGGCCCTAAAATTTTTGGACATATTGGAAGGCTATACCTAACTTTGCAAGCTTTAGCTTTAGCGAATTCCTTATGTCTATTAAACTTAAGTCAGCAGAAGAATCATAACAGCAATCAGCTTTAACATGCCATAGCCTGCATATTTTGCACCCTAAGTTTAGTCTTTAAGATTAGGACTAGATC
>JAHEBB010000161.1 GCA_024642575.1 Trueperaceae bacterium
AAGTGATAATCCTTTTTTTGATGGTAACCCTAACAGTAATGCTTCTAAAGTTTATAATCTGGGGCTGCGTAATCCCTTTAGATTTGCCATTGATCCTGCTTCGGGTGAGCCCATTATTGGTGATGTTGGCTACGGTACCTGGGAAGAAGTCAATAAAGGTCGCGGGGCAAATTTTGGCTGGCCTTGCTATGAAGGTGGAAATACTCAAAGTCTCATTCAAGGAGAGTATGCAGGTTTAAGTGTTTGCCAGGACTTTTATGCTTCAGGTAAGTTGGTGAGCCCCTCTCTCTATGCCTATTTGCATGCAGGAACGGGCAGCTCTATTATTCTTGGAGATACCTATCAAGGCAGTAGTTACCCAAGTCAATATCGCAATGCCTTATTTATAAGTGATTTTAATAAGCAATTTTTAAAAGCATTAAGTTTTGATGCCAATAATCAGCTGGCAGCGGTTTATGACTTTGGCTCAGAGGCAGGAACCGTCTACATAAAAGCTGGGCCTGATACCAATCTTTATCTCATGAATTTGTATGAAGGTATTGTCAAGAGGATTCGCTATGTGGCAAATGGCAATCAAAGCCCTATTGCCCTGGCTGAAGCAAACCCTAATGCAGGTCAAGCCCCCTTAAGTGTCAGCTTTAGCAATAATTCTTACGACCCAGATGGTGAGCCACTAAGCTATAGCTGGACCTTTGGAGACGGCACCAGCTCAACTGAAGCAAGCCCCATTCATACCTTTACGACAAATGGGGTTTACACGGTTACCCTAAAAGTAGACGACCCCTCAGGTCTTAGCTCGAGCGCTCAGCTAAGTATCAGTGTCGGAAATAGTTTGCCTGTGCCCCAAATTAATACGCCTGTACTTGGGTTCCACTATAACGTTGGTGACACCCTAAGTTTTAGTGGAAGTGCTACGGATACAGAGGACGGCACGCTGGCGGCAAACCGCCTTAGCTGGAGCCTCATTTTGCACCATAATGAACACAAGCATTTGGACGGTTTACCGCCAACGACAGGTGCAAGTGGCAGTTTTGTAGTACCCGATCATGGTGATAACACCACGCTCGAGCTTTGCCTTAAGGCAACGGATAGTCAAGGGGCGAGTCAAAGCACTTGCCGAGACCTTACGCCAAATACTGTGAGTTACACGTTTAACACCGTTCCCACAGGCTTACAGCTTAGTTGGGAAGGGGTGACTAGAGCCACACCGTTTACAGTAAACACCATTGTTGGCTCGAGCCATCTGCTTACCGCGCTTTCAGAACAGGGTTCGTACCGTTTTCAGTCCTGGTCAGATGGTGGAACCAGAGTTCATAGCGTCAAAGTGACAAACGCGCCTCGCAGTTTTATTGCCAATTACACGACCACTGTAACTTGTGGATCCCTTGAGCAAGAGGCGGAGACGGCTGGGCTATTTGGTGCATTTCGTATAGGGACTGACGCCCTTGCGAGTGGCTCGAGCTATGTTCATGTTCCTGTAGGATTTGGTAACCGCTATACCTTTTTAGCCGATGACCGCATCGAATTTTGTGTAAACGTCTTAACGGCAGGGGAGTACCGCATTAAAGCTTGGGTATATGCTGAAAACAGTGCAAAAGATTCCTTTTTCGTGCGCGTTGATGATGCTCCTCTAGAGCCGTATGTATGGTATGTCAGGCAAAATTTGAGCTATCTAGAAGACTATGTAGCCAATCAAGTGGCAGGGGTAGACCCACTAACGGTTTATTTGACTGCTGGAAATCACAAATTGAGTTTTTACCTCAGGGAGCAAGATAGCCGCCTAGATAAGATCAGGCTCGAGCCAAAACCTGTAAATCAAGCCCCCAAACTCCGCGCAGTAAGTAATCGAAATAACCGAGTCGGCGATATCGTTGACTTACAAATTCTGGCAGACGATCCAGAAAATGCAAACCTGAGCTATACGGCAGCTTCCTTGCCCCCTGGCTTAACCATGTCGGCGGCGGGGCGCATTCAAGGAAAACTTAGCTCGAGCTCAGTAGGTAGTTTTACGGTGATCGTTAGCGCCTCAGATGGTCAGTTAAATGATAGTGCCAGCTTTAAATGGGATGTCTTGAGTTTAAGCAATGCTTGTCAATCTTTAGAGCAAGAAGCTGAAACGGCTGCGCGTTTTGGAACCTTTGTCATTGGCGCAGATGCACTAGCAAGTGGGGGTAGCTATGTTTACGCGCCAACAGGCTCAGGGGTCTATCTGAGCCAGCCCAATACCGATCAGCGTGTGGATTTTTGCCTCAAGGTTAGTCAGGCTGGCAAGTATCGTCTTGCAGCCTGGGTTTATGCCAGTTCTGGAGGCGATGATTCGTTTTTTGCCAGACTCGATGGTGTGCCCGTAACCGCCTATCTCTGGGACCTAAACAGAAACACCAGTTACGCTAAAGACTACCTGAGAAATCGAGGGAGTTCCGCACCGCTTGAGTTTGATTTAAATACAGGTAATCACACGCTAAGCATCTATTTGCGTGAAGAGAATGCACGGCTTGATAAGGTTGCGCTCGAGCCGCTTAATCCAAGCCCTACGACCTGTCAAGGTTTAAGTCAAGAAGCTGAAGCGGGCATATTTACGGGAGCTTTTAGCGTCGCTAGTGACGCTGCTGCCAGTGGTGGCAAATACATAACGACCCCAGTAGGTACAGGTTTTGTTTTCCAAGGCGCAGGGTCAGACAAGGCAAGTTTTTGTGTGTCTGTAAGTCAGGCTGGGCAGTACCGCATAAAAGCCTGGGTTTACGGCGCGGATGCGGGTCAGGACTCGTTTTATGTGACAATGGATGGTCTGCCTTTGGCAGGGTACCTTTGGGATATTCTCCGAAATACCTCTTATGCCCCTGATTATGTAAGGAACCGAGGGAGTCAAAACCCCGTCCTTGTCGATTTGAGTGCAGGCAATCACAGTTTGAGTTTTCATTTGCGCGAGGATGGAGCACGGTTAGATAAGTTTGCGCTCGAGCGCGTTGGCCCTTAAAGTACTCGTTTTAAAAGCGGATTTAAGAGATTAGGGTAGCGGTTTTTTAGAAGCTTTAAGCTGAATTAGCATGTTTAGCAGTTCTTGCTCGAGCCTGGTTTTTAAACTCTCAGGACTTAAAACCGTAACAGTAGCACCCCAACCTAAGAGCCAGCCGAGTATTTCCTCTTCATTAAAGGTATAAAGGGTCATTTTTAGCCCTGTAGGCAAGGCTTCATAGGTCGTTGGATAAAAGAGGGGGCGTTCTTTTACCCAGCGCTCGAGCCTTTTTGGAAAGAGGAGCTCGATCTTTAGCTTTCGCCTATTGGGTTCGCGGTATTGCCTGATACTGGCATTCTGTTTGCGTTTAAAACTCTCGTCGAGCACCTTAAAAGTTGTGATTCGGTCAAGCCTGAACATGCGCATTTCAGTGCGCAAATGGCAGTATGCGTAGAGCATCCAGGTGCCATTAAAATGTACCAGGCCGTGCGGGTCAACTTTCCGTTGGCTGGTTTCTGGGTCATCTTTTGCCCCTCGCTTGACATAGCTAAGCTCGACAGGCCTTACCTCGATGATGGCTCTGCGGAGTTGTTGCAAAGTCTCCAAAACCTCAGCTATACCAGAATCGATACTAACAAAGCGGATATTGTCTTTTAGATAAGAGACTTCTTGTTGCACTTCTTTAGTAAGGACAGCCTCAATTTTGCGACTAGCAGAAAGAGCTGCTTGTTTATACTGAGCGTCAAAATTGTTTAGCATCTGTTCTGAACCTAGCAGCAGCATTATTGCCTCATCGGGGCTAAAGGCTACTGGGGGCAGAAAATAACCCTCCATTAGCCAGTAACCTTGCCCTGGCGCTGAAACGACGGGTACACCCGATTCGCCTAGTGCCTGTATATCTCGGTAAATGGTGCGTTTGGTGACTTCAAAGGTTGCCGCAAGCTCTTCAGCGGTCACACGGTCACGACCTTGAAGCTCGAGCAGCAAAGCCAAGAGTCTATCGGTTCGGTTCATGGTGTTTAGCTTGTCATACCTTTGGGTCTGGGGTCAGCTATTAGAAAACCTTAAAAAGGGTCAAGGTGTAGGTTAAGTTTTCAAGAAGGTTTCCTTGCCAGCTTAAGTCAAGATCGTTTTTGGGTTAAAGGGTTTGTCGGAAATAATCTTACGCACTGTAGGATTCAGAAGGATGCTCAGAGAGATAGTTTAGCCTTAGGCTCTTAAGTATAGGAGGACAAGATGTTACTTGATTTTGCACGGACGAATGTGGTGACCATTTCACCTGATGCCTCAATTAAAGAAGCGGCTAACTTAATGACCAATCATAATGTTGGTTCTTTGGTGGTAAGTAGCTACAAAAAACCAATTGGGATCATCACTGACCGCGATATTGTGACTCGCGTGGTTCACCTGAGTAAAGACCTTTATCACACCAAAGTTGCCGATGTCATGACGGGTAATCCGCATGTTTTGGGCGAAGAACTAAGTCTTTTTGAGGCGCTCGAGTCAATGAAAGATAAAGGTGTCAGACGCTTTCCAATCGTTAATGAGGAAGGTGACTTAAGTGGATTCTTCAGTGTGGATGATGTTCTTTATCTGCTTGCTATAGAAATGTCGGCAGTTAGACGCATTATTGAATCTGAAACGCCAGAAGCAGCAGTCGCTTAAAGGGACTTAGGAATTCACTTCTAAGAAAATCATCTCGGTTGCACCATTCACTAGCGATAACCCCAAGGGGTTGAGGCGTTTATGGCAGTTCAATCTCTAACATCAAGTAAAATGCCTTGGACGGTCAAAACCTATAGGTATTGGCTGGGTGCCAATGCTCTGGCTGAAATTATTGGTTTAGGGGGAACGGCGTTTGTTGGCTACTTTCTTTTTGCACGTTTAACCGAACCGAGCGAAAGCCTGCTGTTCTCGCTGTTAATCATCCTTTCGGGTATTTTGCTTGAAGGGGTGGCGGTAGCGCTGCTCCAATGGTCGGTTTTAAGAACGGTATTACCCAAACTAAGGCTTAGACTCTGGGTTTTGGCTACCAGTATAGGGGCAGGTATCGCCTGGACGCTGGGCATGATTCCCAGTACGCTAATGAATAGCGTGGCTGAACCGTCAAGTATTGAGGAACCTTCAAAGTTTATCGTTTTGCTCTTGGCTTTTGCCATGGGGCTTATTCTTGGCCCTGTTTTAGGATTACCCCAATATTTCGTTCTTAAACCCTTAACGCGACGAGCCGGCTGGTGGGTTGGGGCTAATTCTTTGGCCTGGGCACTAGGTATGCTGGTAATCTTTGCGGGAATTGATCTAGCTTTGCAAACATCGGGTTTGGCTTTGTTTGGTTCACTCATTCTAACCTTTGGGCTTTGCGGTTTGATAGTTGCTACCATTCATGGGTTGTTTTTATTCTTTATTTTAAACATGTAAGACAAAATCTGACATGTCTGTAAGAGCTTGCCTGATTTTAGAAAACTAGAAACTTTCTACACTTAGAACAATGGAGGTATCTTATGAAACTTAACGAAGGAATGACTGACCGAGTTGTAAGGGTCATCTTGGGCACACTCCTTATCGCCCTTTGGCCCTTTGGTTTTACCCACGGCACTTTTGCTGTTATTTTAGCTGTTATAGGGGCTGTACTATTTGCGACTGCACTTACTGGGTTTTGCCCTCTATATGCGGTCTTGGGCATAAAAACCTGCCCTGTAAGTAAATCCTAGCTTTTTCTTATGTTTCCCATTTCCCTTTGCGCCGGTACTCCTCCCGGCGCACATTTGTATATATCTGCTCATAAATGTGTTTACTCACGCTCGAGCCTCTAGGAGACGATGATGATTCTTGTTACATATGCCAGTCGTTATGGTGGTACCAAACAAATTGCAACCTATCTTGCCAAGGTGCTCGAGCTAGAAGGTTACAAAACACAACTCAAGCATGTTGATGATGTGGTTTCAATAAGCCTCTATGATTTCTTGGTTGTAGGTAGTGGATTATATCTGGGGCAGTGGTTAGAGGATGCTGCTGAATTTTTAGATAGCTTCAGCATGAATTTGGGAGAGAAGCCAGTATGGCTATTTTCAGCAGGGCCGTCAGAAGAACTAAGTCAACTTAAAGACTCCCCAGTTCCTTCAAACCTTCAACCTTTGCTATCTTATTTCTCTATAAAAGATGCCGCTCTTTTTAACACTCAAGTCAATGCCAAAGAATTATCTTTTGATGACTACTTGCTCTTGCAACGAATGCAATCTCTTTCTCTTGATGCAAGCAGTTGGCAAAAGGTAAAAACCTGGGGTCTTAGTATTGCCCAAGTCATTGCTAATCCTTTACTGCCAGCCGTGTTACCAGAAATTATTAGCGGGCAGACGTTTTTGAGGATTGACAAAGCAAGATGATTTTAGGCTTTATGCTTTATGTGACCTGGGTCAAAAAGAGATATAAAGTACATCGCTAAATAAACCAAAGGCAAACTTAAAAAAATCAGAAAAAGCCCTAACTCAAAAGGTTTAAACTCTACTTGAGGAATGGCTTCTTTTGGCACAGCTTGACTATAGACATTTTTAACCAAAAATAAAGCCAGAAATTTTATACTGCTCTTATCATCTGCTTAACAATTCCCTCATTTTGAATTATGACGGTTTAAGCAAACCTTTTGGCAATGTGCTTGTTGACTCTAAAAAATACACTTTAATAGCTATAGGGATCACATTTGGAAAGAGGTAAAAATGGATGCAGAGACTTTAGTTTTTGCCGAAAGCTTCATGATAAAGATTGAAGCTGTCTCCCCTCAAAAAACCTATAAGGGTCATATTAAACCGTTTTGCTAAAGCAACCGCCAGGCTCGAGGGCGCTGAGACTGAAACAAACAGGCCAATGCCTGCGGCTAAGGCTTTTTGTACCAATTCATAACTTGCTCGTCCACTGACGAGCAAAATAGTGTCACTAAGAGGTAATTGTTCATTTAGCAATGCCCAGCCAATAAGCTTGTCAAGCGCATTGTGCCTTCCGACATCTTCACGAAGAGCCAAAAGCTCACCTTGTTTGGAGAAAAGGGCGGCAGCATGCAAACCACCGGTTTGCTCAAACATACTCTGAGCACTTCTAAGCTTTTCGGGTAGCGTAATTATGATTTCAGGCTCGAGCTTTAGGCTTGTTTCAAAAGGTTCTAAGCCTCGCATTTCAAGCGCGTCAAGACTAGCTTTCCCGCAAACACCACAAGCACTGGTGGTAAAAAAGTGCCGCTCTAAACTAGGAAGCTCAGGAAGGCTCGAGGCGTTTAGCATAATATTTACAATGTTATAACGCTGTTCTTCAGCGACATCTCGATCAACGCAGTAAGTAATGCTACTAAAGTCAGTTTTAGCACCAATGACCCCTTCGGCAAATAAAAAACCTGCCGCCAGTTCGAAATCGTTACCTGGGGTGCGCATGGTAATAGCGACTGAGGTTTTTTCTTCTCCAGCTAATAACCTTAGCTCGAGCGGTTCCTCAGTAATTACGTAGTCACGGCGCGCTACTGAACTATCCCCAGCTTTTACACGTATGACCTGGACAGGTTTTTTGCTTTTACGCATTTTTAGTCTGCTACCTTTTTGCTTAAAAGTTCTTGCTTAACGTCTCTTTCAAGTTTTGCAAAAGATAAGTTTTTTGCATCAGACCATTTACTTAAGAGAGACTTATCTAGGTCCATAACGACCCAAACGAACTCTTTGCTGAATTAAGTACACACGCCAACTCCTTGTGCGTTTGCATTAGAACCTGACAGCATTTCTTGCTGCATTTTTTAGCTGATATTGCTAGAAGTGCGTTTAGCAAACCATGCATGAATTAACCCTGCCTGAAAGAATGGAACAGGTGCCTCAAATCCGCCTGACTTAAGGATAGCAGCAACCGCAGCTGGTGATAGAACAGACACGTTTTTAGCATAGCCAAGTCTCATTTGATTTAGCCTTTCAGCTGAAGTATCAGTTGGTGCCATCACATTCTGCCATACACGAAGGAGTACTTCATACCTTTCTGTATCCATCTCTGCCGCCAGATCGGAGCTCGCTAAAATTCCATTCGGTTTGAGCCTGTTAGCAATTTGCCGAAAAAATTCTGAACGAGCGTCTTTCTCTAGAATAAACTGAGACACCAGAAAGCAGGTAGCTGCATCATGTTTATCTTTGGTGGGTAACGAATCAAGATAACCTTCGTGAAAAAAACATCGAGCCGTAATTCCTGCGTCTTCAGCATGGTGCCGACATATATCGAGCATGGCCGCCGAGGGTTCCACCGCAGTAAAGTGCCATCCAGGAAATTTATTGGCTAAGTGAACCAACTCTTTACCAGTCCCAACGCCAACACAGAGAATTCTAGCTTGAGGTGGCAAATCTACAAAAACAGACTCCAGAAGATAATACAAGGCATTGTTGATGGGTGCCATTCTTAGCCATTGCTTATCGTAGCCAGAAGCTTGCTGGTCAAAAACGGCTTTAAGCTCATCGTTATTCACTTTATTTCCTCTTTTACCATCTTGCTACGTGTTCAACCTTTGGTGGAATCATCTATTTAGACACTGACTAGAGACTTTTCAACTTTGGTGCTGCCTACTTTTGAAAGTTTGCCCTTAACCTCTTTAAAAGCAGGAATATTTGCCAGCGGACTTCTGGCTTTTGGGTCTAAGAGCACATTGCCTTCAGGCCAAAAAACTTGCAGGCTTTGTTTGGCGACATTCATAAAGACCAATTGGCCCTCGAGCTTGCCAAACTCATTACTGACAATGACGCGTTCGCCTTCCTTAAAGCCAAGGCGCAGCGCATCTTCTTGACTAATCATGACGGCTTCTCTACCGAGTTTGTTGAGCGAGTCTTTGTCTTCATGAACCATGCCGTTAAACTGCTTGCCACGGCGCGTAACGATCATAAAGTCATCTTTAGCAAGGTTAAAGTTGGGTAGCTGCGTGGCTTTAAAATGGGCTTTGCCAGACTTGGTGGGAAATTGGTAATCCTTGCAAAGCATATCGCCGCCGTACTGAAACTGATCACCTTTTTGCTTTAAAGTTGAAATTTTGGCATAAAAAGGGATGACTCGAGCGATTTCCTCACGTATCGCTGCGCTTGTCTTAAAGCGAACTTTGCCTGCCAGCTCGGGTCGAACTTTTTCAGCAATTTCACCCAGCACATCCCACTCTGCTCTGGCTTCACCGATTCTTGGTCCAGGAATTTCCGGGCTAAAGATAACGCGGCGCTCGGTACTGGTTTCGGTGCAGCCACCTGCCATTTCGTAACGGGTGATAGCGGGTAGCAAGATAACTGTATCAGCAGGGTCAGTGAACATCTGGCTACTCAAACAAATGTCCATATGTACGCGCAAAGGTATTTGGCTCATGGCAGTATCTATGCCGCTAGGATCAGGCATTACCTCACGAAAGTTACCACCGACGGCAAACAAAACGTCTATCTTGCCTTCTTTGGCAGCGTCGAGCATGGCAGGGGTTGTGTAAGCAGTTGAGCTAGGCACCTCAAAACCAAAGTGCTCAGAGAGGGTGGCAGCACTTTCTTTATCGACAGGGATGCCTCCAGGAAAAACTTTGGCATAAGCACCCATTTCTGCCCCGCCCTGCACACCTGAATGCCCCCGAATCGGCATAAGTCCACAGCCCTCACGCCCAACAAAGCCTTTGGTCAGGGCCAAATTGACAATCGCATGGACATTATCTTCGCCGCAACTGTGCTGGGTTATACCCATGCCCCAGACAAAGATGGCTTTCTCTGCCTTGGCGACCATTTGGGCATAGTCAAGCATGGTTTCTTTTGTGCAGCCACTGTCAAGCTCGAGCGTTTCCCAGGGTGTTGCTTCAAGATAGCTTTTGAGTTCACTAAAACCCTCGGTATGGGTCTCTATAAACCCATCATCAAGCCACTTCTCTTCGATCATGGCTTTTACAGTTCCGTGTAAAAAGGCCATGTCACCGCCTACTTTCACCTTAAAAAAGGCATCGCTGATTTTGGTGCCAAACAATGCACTTTCTGCGTCACTGGGTACCCAGTAAGCGTCCATGCCTGGTTCATAGTAAGGGTTAATAAAGGCGACTTTGGTGCCAGCTTTTTTAGCATGAAACAAATACTTCATGACCAGAGGTTGGTTTTTGGCAGGGTTTGAACCGATAAAACTAATCAGGTCAGTTCCTATGAAATCTGTATAAGAGCAGGTGGTTGCCGCTACCCCAAGCGATGCTTTTAGTCCAAAGGTGCTAGGCGAGTGGCAAATGCGTGCTGCATTATCAATATTATTGGTACCCATGGCTCTTACGGCTTTTTGGGCAGCGTAATAAGTTTCATTGGGAATGCCACGACTGGTGAGATAATAGTAAGTTCTATCTGGCTCGGTTGCTTTAATGCGTTCGCTAATTAAAGTTAAGGCTTCATCCCAGCTTAGTTGGTTAAACCCTTTCTCACCTTTGCGCCGAATCATGGGGTAAGGTAGGCGACCGAGGTCACGCAAATCACGGGAGCGCATTGACTTTAGGGCATCAGCATTTTTAAATAGCTCTATATTAAGGGCAGGCATAGTATTTAAGCGCAGCAGGCGCAGGCGAATGTTGCAAATATGGATGCCCTCAACGGTCCAGTCTTCCATACCTGTTGTGCCAAGAGCGCAGCCGTCGCAAACACCATCATTTAAAATGCGGTAGGCATAGCTCAAATTATCGCGGTTTTCCCAACCTGCACGAAAAACCTCAAAGAAATTTTCAGGATGTTTTAAAGGTACTTTGGTCGCCCAGTGGCTGGAATCCCAGCCTTTTTTGGGTTCTTTTACTGCTTTTTTCGGGCGACTTGAAAATATGCCCATTATTAGCCTCCAGGCGGCAAGACTACCGCCGCTCCATCATTAAATTAGCTAAAAAACGTTTTAGATAGCGCAACAGTTTTGCATATCATGCAACATCTATCAAAAAGATTGTGGCATTCGCTGACTTGTGTGTCAATCTAAAGCTAGCACTTAAGCGAATTAGGGTTGTGTA
>JAHEBB010000162.1 GCA_024642575.1 Trueperaceae bacterium
CGGGTGAGCGGCAAGTGAGTTTGTCGAGCCTTTCTGTCTTAGATGCGCAGCATCGGGCATGGTTGGCTGAAGTGGTGTTTGGGCTCGAGCATTTAAAGAGGCATGAACTGTTAAGTGCTGCCGGCATTATAGAAGACCCCCTCATTACCCTGGCGATTTAGCTTGTTTATCGCCTATCGGGTAAAATAAAACCTCGAAAATGGTATAAATTAATATCTACTTTGAGGAGGACTAGGGATGCGCTTAGTTAATTGGCTAGTTAGGATTATTGTTGGTTTGATTTTACTGGTCATAATTGCAATTGGGGTTGTTTACGCATTATCGTCGCAACGTATTAATAAAAGGTATGAGGTTCAAGTCGCTCCTTTGACTATTCCAACAGATGAAGCGTCCCTGGCTCGAGGCGAACATATTGCAACTATTCGAGGTTGCATGGGTTGTCATGGTGCGGGGGCAGGTGGTCAAGTATTTATGGACGCAGCACCCGTTTTTGCACGAATTTCTGCCTCAAACCTCACCTCTGGCAAAGGGGGTATAGGGGCAACCTATACTGATGATGACTGGGTTCGTGCCATTCGGCATGGGGTTGGACCTGATAAAAAATCGCTTTACTTTATGCCTTCGGCTGAGTTTGCCGTAATGTCTGAGAAGGATTTGGCTGATCTGATTGCTTATTTAAAAAGCCTAGCTGCTAAAGACTCCAGTTTACCTGCTAATAGTATTGGCCCCATTGCTCGTATCTTGACACTGGCAGGGCAATTTCCGCTTTTGCCTGCCGAAGAAGTTGATCATGCTGCTGCCATTCCTACGGTTGCTCCAGAAGGGGTGACGCTCGAGCATGGGCGCTACCTTGCTATTACCTGTACGGGTTGTCATGGTACGGGATTCTCGGGTGGTCCTCTGCCCGGAAGCTCAGCAACCGAACCTATACCGGCTAACCTAACGCCAGATAAAGCTACAGGTCTTGGCAATTGGAGCGAAGCGGATTTTTATAAGGCTATGCGCGAAGGCGTAAATCCTCAAGGTAAAACCTTAGATCCTTTTATGCCCTGGCAAACCATTACCTCAAAGATGACCGATGAAGAATTGTCCTCGCTCTGGCTTTATTTGCAAAGTTTGGCATCTCAGACAAAGGGAAACCGTTAAAATTTAAGTTTTTCGGTCAAACTGTAGATTTTAGGGTATCAAGTACAGCTTGTGCTTCGGCAACTTCATCCCAAACAAGAGTTTCATAGCCACGCTCGAGCGTTCTTTCATGGCCTTTACCTGCTAAGAGAACGGTGTCTCCTGGTTTTGCGAGTTTGATTGCCAGTTGAATGGCTTTACGTCTGTCAGGAATGGTCCAGTAGGTTTGCGTTGCGTTGCCACCGGCATGAATAGCCCCATTGGCCAAATCAATCAGGATGGTTACGAGATTTTCTGAGCGGCTATCTTCTTCAGTGAAAATGGCGATATCAGCGTGGGTTTGGCTGATTTTACCCAGCATAGGTCGCTTTATAGGGTCACGTTCGCCCGCTGCACCTATGAGCACAATGAGTTTACCTGGTGTAATGGGTCTTAGCGTATCCAGTGCTTTTTCTAATGCAGGGGGCGTATGGGCAAAATCAACAATGACTTTAAACGGTTCACTTTGCACCACCTGCATGCGACCAGCAACGCCAGGAAAACTCTGAATGCCCCTAATTAGCTCAGGAATGCTGATTCCTGCCTGATGCGCCGCCGCCATAGCTGCTAAGGCATTATGAATGTTGTAGTTGCCCACCATAGGTAACATGACTTCAAAGCGCTCTTGGGGGCTGTGACGGTTGATATAAAGGCTAAACAGTTGCCTATCACCCACCGCTCTAATGTATTTGGCCTGCCAATCGGCGCGGTCAGATAAACCATAAGAAATGACGCTATTAGCAGCACTGGCAAAATAGTTAAAATTAGGGTCATCACGGTTTAAAATGGCGATTTTTGAGCGCCGCATAAGCTCGAGCTTGGCGTCTCGGTAAGCTTCAAAAGATTCATGAAAATCCAGGTGTTCAGGGGTTAGATTGGTCCAGATGCCTACGTGATAGCTAATCTCATCAAGCCGATGCTGGGCAAAGCCGTGAGAACTGGTTTCAAGTACCGCATGACTACAAGCATTATCTCGAAATTTGGCCAGAAGCGCTTGAACTTCGGGCGCTTCTGGGGTGGTGAAGTGACCCTCAAGCTCCAGGTTTTGACTTCCAACTCGAATTGCGGCGGTACTCATAAGTGCCGTTTTAAAATGTTGGTTTAAGAGATAATGCAAAATAAACGAGGTTGTGGTTTTGCCATCTGTGCCGGTAACGCCAAAGTTGATAAATCGGCTGGCTGGGTGCATATAAAAGGCAGCGGCTAATTGGGCTACTGCGGCTTTTGCATTGTTAACCTGAATATAGGGCAAACCTGCCATTTCACGCTCATTGCGCTCACCAACAATGGCAATAGCGCCTTGTTTTGCCGCCGTTTCCACAAACCCATGACCATCCATTTTGATGCCAGATCGGGCAACAAAGACAAAACCTCGCTTAACCTTGCGACTATCTTGAGCAATGCCTGTTACGGTGCCTTGCAGATTTCTTATAACCCCTAACGCCTCCTCCAATAAGACCCTTAAGGTCATAAGAGGGGGGGCACCAGACCAAAGCGCTCGAGCCTGCTTTGTAAACTCAGCGAATCGGCAGGGTTGTGAATAAAATCGGTTTCATCTGCACGAATAATTAACACGTCGGATGAATCATACCCAGCAATAAAAGTTTCGTAAAGCACATTTAACCTTTTTAAGTAGGCGTCTTCAATGTTTTGTTCATAAGCCCTACCTCTTTGGGCAATACGAGTCTTTAAGGTTTCGACACTTGCCTCCAAATAAATAAGTAAATCTGGAGGGCGTAAAGCCAGTTTAATCGCCTCATACATTCGCTGATAGGTTGCAAAATCACGCTTACTCATAATGCCTTCTTCGAAGAGGTTTCGAGCAAATATGGCAGCGTCTTCATAAATAGTACGGTCTTGAATGATGCGACTCCCTGGGTTAACTTGGGCAATATGCTGCTCAAGACGCCTGGCTAAGAAAAACATTTGTGAGGCAAAGGCATAACTGCGCATATCCTGATAAAAATCCTCGAGATATGGGTTTTCATCAACAGCTTCGTAAACAGGGCTTAGGGCATAGGTTTCTGATAGGAGTTTTACCAAGCTGCTTTTACCTGCACCTATATTTCCGGCAACGGCAATATACATAGAGAATAACTAACTAAAATAATATAGAAAAATAGCTATCGGCTTTCTTTTCATAGCAAAAATCAAGCTGCCTGAGCTAAATTTAAAATATCACTCAGGACACTAATGCGGTCTTCTTGATTTTCTATAAAATCGTACTGGTTTGCTTCAATAATATGCAAAGGGCCCTGGTAGCGACTAAAATAATCATCATAAGAAGCGTTTAGCTTTTCAAGATAACTTGCTTCAATATTTTTCTCAAAACTGCGGTTGCGCTTGGCAATTCGCTCAAAAAGCAAATCGGGTTCGGCGCGCAAATAAACCACCAAATCGGGTCTACTCATCTTAGGGCTAAGCTGACTGTAAAGGTCTTTGTAAAGCTCCCACTCATGACCCGATAAATTCATGCTGGCAAAAATAAAATCCTTGTCAAACATATAATCACTTACGGTGTGTTGATAAAATAATGCACCTTGATGCATATCTTGTAACTGCTTATAGCGTGATAATAAAAAGAAAACCTGAACCTTAAAAGCGTAAGCTAGTGGGTCTTCATAAAAAGCTGCTAGAAAGGGATTCTCTTCGACCACCTCATGCATTACCCTGCCTTTTAGCTCAGTGGCTAAAAGCCTGCTCAAACTTGTCTTGCCAACACCAATAGGACCTTCTACCGTAATATAAGCCAACGCCCACACCTCCAAATATAAGTATAACCAGATTCGGTTTGGCGGGGCAGTGCTTAAAGCTGTTTTTTAAAGGTTTTGAATTAGCTTAGTGGTTCAAGAATTTAGCTTGATATTAGCCTTGCGATTATTTCTTTGGGTTCTGAATCTTCGTTTTTTGCGCTGTTTGGCTTTTGATTCTGGTCTGATAAAACCATGTTGCTCTTCATAATAGCTGCGTTGAAGGAGCCACCAATTTGCTTCAGCAGCTTGAAACCCTAGGTTTGATAGATCATCTTTGGTTTGTACTTGCAGGGCTGAAAGCTCGAGCCTTTCAAACGCAATTTCTATTACCGCCTTGACTAAAGCCAGTCTTGCCCAGGTTAAAAGACAGCTATCTTTTGGGCTTAAAAAAGTTATATGGCCGATAGCTTTATCTGAGGGTTTTTGTACCTTTACAGTAACTTCGTAAGCAGTTTCAAACAAGCAGATATGATTCAAAAACCCATTACTGGAAATCAGTACGCCGTTTTTAACAACCTGAAAACGGGGCAAAGGCTCGGGAAAAGGAGCATCATAAATTAGGGAGAGTTCGTTAAAGAGATCAGCGTAGCGCACTTTGGCGCGTTCGCGTTCGCGTTCGGTAAGTAGGTAGGGATCTAAGAGAGCATCTTCAAGGCTAAGACGCTCGAGCTCTAGACGCTCGAGTTTTGCTTCGTCAGATTCTGCTTCCTGCGTTTGTTCGGGTACCAAAATAGGTTCTTCAATAACTTGCTTTCTCCCTTTGTAATAGCCATCTAAACCCCCTCGATAGGGTACAAGCTTGCCCGACTCTATGCTCCAGACATCTTTACAAACGGCTTTTATAAGTGTTTCGTCATGGCTGGCTAATAAAACAGTCGCGGCACTGTCTCGCAAACTGCTCTCCAAAATCTCTATCAGCGGTAAGTCAAGGGCGTTGGTCGGTTCATCAAGTAAGAGGATATTGGCTTCACTGGCAATAAGTTTGGCAATGCCTGCCCTGGCTCTTTGCCCGCTCGAGACTTCGTGAGGTAGTTTATGCCAGTGGTCTGGGGGAAGTTTTACCAGTGCCAGTAGCATTTTTGCTCGTTCGCTGCTAACTAAGTATTCAAGCCCTTCAAGCAAAGTTTGATCTTCAACTAAGCCTTTTTGCTGCTGGTCAAAGTAAAAAAGTTTGGCATTACTTTGCCAGTAACTCTCTACTTTAGGGTTGTCTGACTCGAGCTCACCGCTTATGAGTTTAAGTAGGGTGCTTTTGCCTGAGCCGTTAGCGCCAAGTAGCGCAAGTTTGTCGCCCGCATAGAGCTGAAGTTTGTCAACCTCTAGCTTGAACTCTCCCAACTGTTTGCCTAAATGCTTAGCTGCGTAAACGAGACCTTTGGCCTGCCGCTCTCGAAATTGCAGAGCAGCCTGGCTACTTTCGGTTGTTTCTGTAACCCTAAAGGCTGCAAGCTTGTGCTCGAGCTTCTTGCGTCTTTTTTCTGCCTGCTGATAGGCGGGTGCCTGATAACTTGTCTCAAGGCTTAGCTCGAGCTTAGCTTTTTCTTTTAGCTGATTTTTGCGTGTACGCATTTCATGGTTTTGTTGAACTTTGTAAGCACTATAATTGCCCGAGTATTTTTTAAGCTGCCCCTTATCAAAGCTCAAAATATGGGTACAAACAGCGTCTAAAAGAGCACGGTCATGGGAAGCTATCATAAGCGCGCCTGGGTACTGGGCTAGCTTTTTTTGTAAATAGTGTTTCATAGCGATATCAAGATGGTTACTGGGTTCATCAAGTAGCAAGACGTCAGCCTGCTGGCTTAGCGCCATAGCCAATACCAGACGCATGCGCTCACCCCCCGAAAGATTGTTAACATTTTGGCTAAAACGAGCTTCGGAAAAGCCAAACTCGGTCAAGTGTTTTTTCAGGGATTGCTCGGCGTTGTAGCCACCTTTTGTTTCATATTGCGATAGAAGTTGGGCATAGGCTTCGAGACTGCCCTCAGATTTTGATATTAGTTCCTCTTCTTGACGCAAAGAAAGCTCGAGCGATTTTAAGCCAGCTAAGGATTGCAGTGCATTTTCCCAGAGCGTTCCTTCACTAAGCTTATCTTCCATTAAATAAATATCGGTACCAGGTTGCTTGGTGACTGAGCCAACACCTGGATTTAGTTGAGCTGCCAGAATTTTTAATAAGGTGGTCTTGCCCACGCCATTCGGCCCAATAAGACCGTAGCGCTCACCCTTATTAAGGTGTAAAGAAACGCCATAAAAAAGCTCTTTACCTTGCAGATAGTAGGCTAAGGAATGGGTTTCAAGAAGGCGCGTTATCATAACTACCAGAGTATTCTAGAGGACAGCAAGCTAGAAGATAAGTAAGATCAAAGGGTTCGTGCGTATCTTAATCAATGCTCAACACCATCTTTTTAATCTTATAAGACCTATGATGGATGCTGCGAACGCGGTAGCGTTTTAAGTATAGGAGTAAGCATGAAATATTTGAGTATACTTTTCGTTTTGATTTTAGGCTTAAGTTCTTGTGTGCCAGCTAATTCTACGAATACGCTTAAAAGTTTAGACGGGATATGGGAGCCGCAGGGCATCAGTGAGCAGGTCGTTGACAGGCTCGAGCTAGAACAAAAAGGTCATGTCTTGACTGGCCTAGCCTATAGAAAAGGTGTCCAGTTTGGTACCGTAACCGGCGAAGTCTTTGAGAACGGTTTCGTGTTTAGAGTTACCAAGGAAAACGGTGACTATTACGATATGAATGGCTCGGTCTATGAGATTTTTATGTCTGGTCTTTTCCGCTACAAAGATAGCCGTGACCGCATCTTGTCAAATGGAACATTTAGATTAAGCTGGAAAGGCTTGAAATAGCAATAGTGCTTTAAAAGATTTAGAGATTGTTAAAGAGTATCGTTAGCTTGCTTGGGCAAAGGCAAAACGGTTTTGTCAGGGTAGAGATCGTGCTCACTGAGAAATTTCACGGTCCTTGTCGGAACGCCAACATTAACACTAAAAGGCTCGATGTTTCTAATGACTGTCGAACCTGCGCCTATGACACTCCATTTTCCAATTTCAATGCCATGAATAACGCTGCTACAAGTACCTAGCTCAGCGCCTTCTCTAATTTTAACAGCACCAGCAACGCTCGAGTTTGGGTGAATAGAAACATAGTCAGCAATCTCATTTTCATGACTAATGACCGCACCTACATTCAAAATGGCATGTTTGCCTAAATTCAAATTTACAGTAGCGACACTTTTTGCATGTAAAACACTGCCTTCGCCGATACTTACATAAGGCCCAATATGAGCCTGAGGATGTACCAAAATAGGAAAGTAGGGTTGATAGTTTTCTTTTAAAAGCTCAACCATGCGCTTTCGTGCCAGGGTATTGCCAATGCCTACGATTATGGCAAAATTTTTGCGACCCTCGAGCCAACAAGAATTGCCTAAAATCGGATAGCCAAAGAGGCTTGTCCCAACTAGCTCAGGTTTACTGTCTAAAAATCCATGAAAGCGGTAACTTTCTTTATCTGAATTTAGCGCACTGAGAATGCCAAAAACCTCTCTGGCCCAACCTCCTGCGCCATAGATGACGAAGTCTTTCATAACTTTGCTCTCTCTTGAGATGATTTTTGCCAATATCCTAATTTCATACAGCTATCTCATCTTGAAGTATAGCCTGCCTGTGCTCTCGGGATGTAAGGCTTCATGCAATTAGGATATTTTTGGCTTAATAGAAACCTTGCGAAAGTATCAACTGAGCAACCGTAGAGCCTATTCGCAGTGCAAATTATTGGACTTATGCAAGAGGTCTAATAAAGCTAAACCTGAACTATAGGGAATCCAAAGTTAAATGATAAGGTTAGGAGTAGTATGCGTCTTGTGCTTACATTCGCCATTCCGCCTTTAGCCCCAGCGAAGGCTGGGGGAGGCTGGAATCCATAGCCTAGTATTAATCGAAACCCACATTTGCAATTCTCAAATAATTTTGGAAAGATTGTGAATTAAATGGAGAGAAGCATAAAAAACTGTGCTGAGGCTAGTTGCGCTCAGCACAGCTCAATACCAGATTTCTCTTGCTATTGCCGTACTAAATCCAGATTTTTATAAAGTATACCAAGTGGGCGTTGGTCGTTTGGGGCAAAATTGACCTGTTCACCATTAATATGACTATAGCTAATACTTAGATAGTTCATGCCAGGCAAGCTATTGACAAAAAATTTGAGGCTCATTTCAGTTCCCTGATCTATTTGTTTGAGTTCCTGAACAACTGCACCATTAAACCTTATGGTGATATCTTGCCCATCAATTGGGTTAAAGAATGCCATATCGACACCTAAAGGCTCAGCGGTATCGGTCATAAAGTTAAGTTGTGTTTCAGGGCCAAGGGACCAGCGAAATTGATTATTGTCGGGTTCAGCCAAGCCTGAAATAGTTAAACCCTGAGTTGAAGCTTGGCTTACAACATCCACAACATTAGGTAAGGGTTGGCTAACAGGTGGTGTTATAACTTGAGGCTCAGGTGAGGTAACCAAGGAGGCAGCAGAAACCACTTCGGTACTGGGTTGTGCCAGGTCTTGCAAGGCAAGCTGGTTAAATAACACCGCCATAGGCCGGGTGTCTTGCGCTGAAATGACAGCCTTATTTAAATTCCAATCTGCATAGCTAAGACTTAAAGTATTAGTACCAGCCTGCGTTTTTAGGGTATAGCTACGATCGACAGTGGTTTGAGCAGGTATGCCTGAAATACTTTCGACACTTTGATTATTAAAACTTACATTGACTGTTTGCCCCTCAATAGGGTTAAAAAAGCTCATATCAACTTGAAGGGTGGTAGGTTCAGGAGTGTTGATTGTTAAGTTACTACTTGGTCCGAGTGCCCAGCGCCTAAGGCCATCTTCAACATTAGAAAAACCTTCAGCAGCAATGTTTTGGGTGTCACTGAGTTTGGCAATGTCTTGAACGGGAAAGGCGGCAATGGTAGGGGTATCTACGGGCGGACTAGGTGCAGGGTTTGGGCTTGCTTGATTTGAGGCTGCGGGTGTGTAGACGACCTGACCAGATTCGAAAAAGCCAAGGGTTTGCAAAAAGATGGCAAAGGGGCTCGAGTCTTCACTGGTTTTTATATCACCTAAACCATTCCAGGCGTCATAAATAAGCTCGAGCTTATTTAAGCCTGTCTTGCCAGCCAGCGGCAAACTTTCTTTAATAAAATCTCCTGGTTTAAGCTCAGTATAACCTTTGATAAGTTCACCATTAAAGCGTAGCTCGAGCCCCTGGGTTTCAATTTTATTGCTAAAGGCAAGACCTAAGTCTAAATTTTTATCTTCGCTGAGGAAAAAGCTGACCTCAGAACTTGGCCCCAGCCCCCAGCGACCATAATTTGCTTCAACGCCACGTAAACCACTGATAAAGAGGCTCGAGGGGATTTCAACCATGGTTAGATTGGCCTCGGTTAAATCGAGCGGGTGGCTTAGGGCTGTTAAAACATAGTCAGGTAGCGTGCAAATTTGAGCTTCGCTGAGTTGAAAGTTGGAGCTTACGCCAGGATAGAGCCTGACACTTTGAGGGGAGATACCCCCCTCAGGGTATAAAGGTACGTTCAAATGCTGTAAATAGCCTGTTTGAATCGGAAAACTTAGCTTGCGTTTCCAATTACCACCGCTTACTTCAATGCTTAAGGTTTTGTTCTCAGCGGCATCAAATTGCCCTTTAAAACTTAAATACTGGCTGATGTCTGCCTGATTATCCAGACGAAACTCGATATAAGTATCGGCGTCACTATTGAGTAAATTGAGGCCATTGTTTAGATCCAGTAAGCCGTTTGAGCGCACCTGACTCAGAGTGTTTAGCGGGCTGGCGCAACTGTCAGCTATCTGGCTCGAGCTATTAAGTAGCCAGTCAGGATTAAGATTTGCCTGACCAAAGGCTTCTAAAAAGAGTTCCCAAATTTCCCAGATAACAATTTTTGGGGGATGCTCGCTAAAGGTAATGTCATTGACATAATCAGACATAGGGTCCCAAGGACCTTTGCCGATTTGTGCTACATTGACAATTTCTTTACTCAGGCTGTACTGCAAGGCGCTATAAAAGGGCCAGGCACTTTCTGGCTCTCCCTGAGAAAAGCTGGCACCAACCAGGGCAATTTCAGGGTTGGCATCGCCAAAAAGACCCCCGCTTGCTTCAGTGAGACGTTCAAAGGCAAATTTTTTGTATTTTTCTGGATAATAGCCTTGCGCTTCTAGGGAAGCCTTGACCTCTGGGCTGGCTAACTGATAGAGGCTCGAGCCTGAGTACGTGCCTTCGCCTGTTTCGGCAAGGCTATAGTCAACGCTCTCAATGCCATCTAAAAGCTCGCTGGCATTGGCTTTTAAACTGTCTGCCACAACTTGTGCAGCCAAAAGCGCACCCTTTGACGACCAGTGATGGTCAAGTCTTTGAAAAAGGGGAAAGTCACCCTGTAAATCTGCTGAAGCGGCAAAGGCAGTCTTGATGTCTGCAACCAGAACCCCCTCAGAGCGAAGATACTCAAGGGCGTGCGCATAGCGGTCTTTAAGGCTCGAGCTAAGTTCAAAGCCTTCAGGCAACTCATTTTCATAAAGCCCAATTTTGGCAGGGGTCAGGCTAATAATGAGCTTGATGCCTCTGGCCTCAAGGAGTTTATTAATAACGACGATATGCTCGAGTGCTTTTTGCGTAGAAGCTGCGTTATTGGTGGCGTAAAAACCATATTCATCCTGGTGAAAAAGCCAGCCATCTTGGCCCGGAGGCAATGGGGCTAAACGCTGTGCTTGAGCCAGCGAAAAACCCAAAACTAAGGCTAATATCCATTTTTTCATGAAGCTAGTTACCCATTTCGTAAGCTACAGGAATAAAGCGTTCCGGGATTTCCCAGATAACAAGTTTGGGTGGGTTTTGTAAAAAGGCATCAT
The DNA here is from genome assembly GCA_024642575.1 of Trueperaceae bacterium. GTDB lineage: Bacteria > Deinococcota > Deinococci > Deinococcales > Trueperaceae > JAHEBB01. The sequence goes on from JAHEBB010000162.1 coordinate 10,837, forward strand.
CTTGCAAATAAGTTTGCATCGGTTTAATTGGCCCTTTACCCTCAAGAGCAGCATTTAAGACATCGGTTTGTAAAGCCGTTTGTAAAGCGCCCGTAAAATTCCA
>JAHEBB010000637.1 GCA_024642575.1 Trueperaceae bacterium
CCTTAACTTTCATCTGTCTACCCACTTGCTCTGGTACGGGCATCCCCTTATGTACCTCCCAGATAGCTTTTAAAGCTTCAAATACCTCAGGCAATATAGGGCTGGCTTTAGCAGCTTGCATATTTACGTGTAAGAGCATTTGCTCGGTCGTCGCCAGTAAAGCGCCGGTATTGGCATGGTACATATGGTGGAAAAAGTGCAGACGTTTTTCATCTAAGCCCAGAAGCTGAGTACTAAAGCGTAATGGCTCTCCGCTACCCACTTCCTTAAAAAAGTTGATGTGGCTCTCGACGGTATAAAACGAATGCCCCTGCCCTGCCTTGCGGTAAGTTTCATCTATGCCGACATAACGAAAGAGTTGGTCGCTGGCTTCACCAAAAGCGGTCAAGTAGCTGGCTTCGGTCATGTGGCCGTTGTAGTCAATCCAGGTGGGGCTGACGTTGCAGCTATAAAGCTCTAAAGGTGCCTCAATCGTGGCAGCTTTTGTCCAGACTTTTTTGTTGCTGCTGGCAAAGCGCTTGTTATCAAGCTCAGTCATAATACGGCCTGAAGCAACTTGATGTTCCTGAAGGGCGCGCATAATGCTAATCAGGCAATTGTCCCGCAAGCGCTCGAGCTCTTTTATCGTTCTGCCAGCTGCCTGCTCTTTGGTACCCTCAACCATTTTATCTATCAGCTCTTCAGTAAGCTCAGGAGCCTCGAGCTTGGTCCAGGGAAGTTTTAGAGCAGGGCCAAACTGCTTTAGCATATGGCGCATCCCCATTTCCCCCCCTGCCAGGTGATAGGTCAGATTGGTGCCCATAAATGCCCAGCGCAGCCCAGGGCCATAAATAATGGCCTCATCCAGTTCGCCTGTTGTTGCTATGCCATCATTGACAATATGTAAAATCTCGCGCCACAGAGCTTCTAGAAGTCGATCCGCCAGAAAACCATCAACTTCGTGGCGTACCAAGAGCGGGTGCATGGTCAAGCTTTTGTAAAATTCCTTTGCCTGCTCTAAGGTTTCCTTGCTGGTTTTTTCACCACCTACCAATTCCACGAGCGGCAGCAAATAAACAGGGTTAAAAGGATGCCCAATCATAATGCGCTCAGGGTGTTTGGCATAGGCTTGAATGCGCGTCGGTAATAAGCCAGATGAACTTGAGGACAGAATAACTTCAGGTTTTGCAAAAGCGTCCATCTGGGTATGAAGGCTTTGTTTTAAATCTTCGCGTTCAGGGGCACTTTCTTGAATGAAATCAGCGCTTGCGCAAACCTCCTCTAAGCTCTTGGTAAAGCGTAAACGGCTCTGGCTGGCTGTTGGCATCATGCCTAGTTTTTCTAAAGAAGGCCAGGCATTAGCGACATTTGCCCGTATGATTTGCTCTGCGTCGGGTCCAGGGTCGGTGGCAATCACATCTAAGCCGTGTGCCAAGGCTCTGGCAGCCCAACCCGAGCCAATAACCCCTGTGCCAACAATACCTAAAGTCTTAATTCCTGTTGTATTAATACCCTGTGTCTTAATACTCTGCGTCTTGATAGCGGTCACGTTTTGCTCCTTGAAAATGAGTCCTAATAATTTACGTTTGCTTTGCCTTTTAGCTCGAGCGCTTCTCTCGCTTCAGCAGGCGTAGCACTATCTATCGACAGATCAGTCATAATGCGTTTGATTTTTTCGACTTGCTGGCTGCTGCTTTCTGCTAACTGCCCTTTAGCCAGATAAAGACTATCCTCTAGACCCACACGCACATGTGAACCCATAAGTGCCCCAGCCGTCACGGTATTCAACTGATAACGCCCACTCCCTAAAACGGACCACTGCACATCCTCACCAAGTAAGCGGTCAACCGTGCGTTTCATAAACACCAAATTATCGATAACTTCTGCACCAATCCCGCCCATGGTGCCCAGCACAAATTGCAGGAAAATCGTGCCTTTGATGTAACCCATATCTTTGTAATAGGCAAGCGTATAAATATGCCCGACATCATAAGCTTCAAACTCAAAACGCGTCCCTGTTTCCTCATGCAAGCTTGTAAGCATATACTCAATATCCGCAAAGCGACTGGCAAAAGGCTCGCTTCGGGTAAGTTCTAAAAAAGGCTCTTCCCAATCAAATTCCCACTTACCCTGATACTTGGGAATCATGGGAAAGCCGCCATAATTAATGGTTCCCATATTGCAGGTGCACAACTCGGGCTGTAAGGCTTTAATCACACTCAACCGCTGCTCAATGCTTTGCCCGGTTGCCCCACCTGAAGTAATGCTGACAACGGCATCGGTTTTTGCTTTGATTTCAGTCAGGTACTCCCTGAATAAACCAACATCGGCACTGGGTTCGCCCGTTTTGGGGTCTCGAGCGTGCAAATGAATCACAGCCGCGCCAGCATTGGCTGCGTCAATCGATTGCTTAATAATATCTTCGGGTTTATAAGGTAGATAAGGCGACATGGTGGGTGTAAAAGATGCACCCGTTACGGCGCAGGTAATGATGCGTTTATTCATGGGACTCCTTAACAGGAAACTTGGCTCTTGTACCGTTATGTGGGATTATACTACAATGTGAGACAGTGTCAACGGTACAGTCTATTGAAAGAGCCTTTAGCATTTTGGATGCCGTCGCGAAGGCTGATGATGGCCTTAGCGTAAGCGAAGCTGCCAGACAAGTAGGCTTGCCTAAAAGTACCGTCTCAAGGCTGATTATCACGCTCGAGCAACTCGGTGCCGTTGAACGCTTAAAAAATGAACGTGTCAGAATCGGTCAGCGTATTTTTAATATGACAAGTTCAACCCCCTTGACCAAGCAACTCATAAGCTTAGCCAGACCCTATCTTGAAAGCTTAGCTAACAGTATTGGCGAAGATGCTGCATTGGTTATTCCTGAAGGCAGCGAAGCGCATTTTATAGATCAAGTTTCAGGGGGTCAGGTCATACAGGTGCAAGACTGGAC
>JAHEBB010000163.1 GCA_024642575.1 Trueperaceae bacterium
GCTAAAATTTCATCTTTAAAATAGTAGTACTGAAAATAATCGGCAGGGATGGCGTTCATCATCGTGGCAAGTTTTAGCATACGGCGCTCGAGCACAGGCACGCTTAAGTCATCCTTTTTGCGCTCATAAGCTGCTTTAATCAGCGGCATGACATCTTGCCCTTCATAAAGATGGCGAACGCTCCAGCAGGCATGATTTAACCCAATCATCACCGCGTCAAGTTTGCTAGGCTCGAGGTCAGCAGCCAGGGCAATATCTCTCGCAAAATAAATCGGCCCTTCACAAAGCGACAAGGTAGGAATGCTGGTATTACGTGTCAAGGCTTGCGAAATAAGATTAATCGGGTTGGTGTAATTAAAAATGCGCGCCTTAGGTGCAACGTCTTCAACATCCTTAATAATGCCCTTCATCACTTCAATGACCCTTAAGGCCATAAAAAAGCCCCCGGGTCCTTGGGTTTCATTGCCAATTACGCCGTGTTTTAAAGGGATGCTTTCATCCAAATGTCGGGCTTCAAAGCCTCCTGGCCTAAAGCTGGTTAAAAGGGCGTCACTATCACGCAGACCATCGCGCCGATTGGTGGTTGCAGAAATCTTTAGATCAATGCCGTGCGCTCGAGCGAGTTTTTCTGAAATGGTTTTGACAAGCGCTAAACGCTCGGCATTTAAGTCAATCAGAACGACTTCAGACCCTTGAAAGTTTTCACCCTGATGAATAAAGGATGCCATTGTCCCTGCGGCTCTGGTGCTGCCGCCGCCAATATATGCAAGCTTGATACGTGCCATAAGAAGAGTGTATCAATAAAAAAAGTTATGAATGGCTATCAAATGATTCCTTTTTAGTCTCTTCTTTCCACTTTTTACTCATTTGCGCTAAGCTAAGCTCATGACAAAATCTTGGCAAGAAGGCAATGTAAATGCGAATGGGGTAAGTATTCATTACTACCGCACCGGTGGCGATAAACCTAAGCTTATTTTGTTGCATGGCATAACCGATAATGGGCTTTGCTGGCCTGAACTGTCAGCAGCGCTCGAGCCTAGCTATGACTTGATTATGCTAGATGCCCGTGGTCATGGTCTATCTGAGCATACGGCCTCTTATTTACCCGAAGATCATGTTAAGGATGTCAATGCGGTTATGAAAAGTTTGGGCCTTGCCAATGCTGCGGTTCTGGGTCACTCGATGGGCGCGGTCAATGCCAGTTATTTTGCAGTTGCGCATCCGGAAAAGGTGACTTGTTTACTCCTTGAAGACCCGCCCTGGCACATACAACCTGAAACCATCATTCGAGATAATGCCCAGTGGCGCAAAGATATTACCGTGAGGCGAACCCGCACGCTTGAAGACATTATGGCAGCAGGTAAGCTCGAGAATCCTCGCTGGTCAGAAACCGTCTTTCCTAGCTGGGCTGAGGCCAAACGCCAAGTTGACCCCAATGTTATTGATTGGGCTGATGGGGGGCGTACACTCTCGAGCTGGCAGCAAATAGCTAAAGATTTATCATGCCCCACTTTGCTTATTACCGGGGGGCCTACAGCCATCGTGACGCCAGAAACGGCTGAACGGGCAAAATCACTAAATGCACAGCTTTCTGTTGTGACCATGTCAGATGCAGGTCACAGTATTCGCAGAGAGGCCTTAAAGCCTTATCTTGAAGCCGTTCAAGGGTTTTTAAACCAGAATCTCTGATGCTAAGCATTGATCTTAACGCCGATGCCGGCGAATCTTTTGGAAACTGGAAAGTCGCCAATGAAGAGGCGCTTTTTCCACACTTAAGCTCTGTAAATCTGGCTTGCGGGTTTCATGCAGGTGACCCTTTAACCATACAAACCTCAGTAGCGCTTGCTAAACGCCTTAAGGTAGCCGTAGGTGCACATCCAGGTTTTAATGATAAAGCAGGGTTTGGTCGTAGAGACATAGCTGCTTCGCCTAAAGAACTTTATACCGATACCCTCTATCAGTTAGGAGCGCTTAAGGCATTTTTAGATGCCGAGGGATTGCCTTTACACCACGTCAAGGCGCATGGTGCTCTTTATCTGAAAATGATGAAGGATGAGGCAATTGCTCGAGCCGTAACTGAAGCGGTCGCTACCTTTGATAAAACTATTCCAATGGTTATTTTGGGAGGTAGTGGAGGAGAACTGATGCAAAAGGTGAGCAGGGATATCGGGGTAAAAGCTATTTCTGAAGCTTTTCCAGATAGAGCCTATTTAGCCAATGGACAACTTGCCCCAAGGAGCCTTGCTGGCTCAGTGCTTGATACCCCAGATCAAATTGCCCAAAGAGCCGTTAAGATGGCTAAAGGCGAGGCGATTGACGCGTTAGATGGGGGTAGTCTTCAGCTAGAAGCCCAGACGCTTTGTTTACATGGCGATAACCCTCATGCAGTGCAAACCGCTTTGGCTGTTAGGCAAGCTTTGCTTAGTGCTGGGGTAGAGGTTCGGGCATTTTAAGCGCTGACGTAAAGCATTCGAGCTGGCCTAAATGTTACGTGGATTTTATCTAAACTTTGGTGAGGGCATAGACCGGGATAGCAATATCAGGTTACAGGCAGTTGCCAAAATATTGCTGGAAAAACCCCTTATAGGCATAACCGATATTATTCCAGGCTATAACACTTTGTATATTGAATATGATGATGCCCTTATTTCAAAGGCAAGACTTAAACCCTGGCTCGAGCTAGCCAAAGTGCAAGCTAACGATGCACATACCGCAAGGCAAATCAGCATCCCTATGGTTTATAACGGTGAAGACCTTGATGATATTGCTTTGGAAACAGGTTTAAGTCGCAAAGACATTATTGGGTTGCACAGTCAAACGCCCTACCATGTTTACGCCGTAGGGTTTACCCCGGGCTTTCCTTTTATGGCTGAGGTGCCAGAGCCATTGCGTCTGCCGCGAAAGGCTATCCCTAGACCCAGAGTTGAAGCGAATACGGTTGCTATGACAGGGGCGCAAACAGGTATCTATGGACTGGCAAGTCCAGGGGGCTGGAATTTGCTAGGCAAAACCAAAATAGCCCTGTTTGACCCTCACCGAGAGGAACCGTTTTTGCTTCAGGCGGGCGATGAAGTGCGTTTTCAGTCCGCTGAGGGTGACGGAGCAGCCGAACCCCAAAGGCTCGAGCTTCTGCCAAAAGAGCCAGCTAAACCTGTTATCAAAGTATTAAAGCCAGGTTTGCTCGATTTGGTGGTAGATAAAGGTCGCTTTATGGCAGGTAGATTTGGGCTTGCCAGAGCTGGCGCGCTTGACGCGCCGCTTGCCCGTTTGGCAAATAGACTTTTGGGTAATAGAGTCGAAGCTGCCCTATTAGAACTTACGCTTATGGGGCCCGTGCTCGAGTGCCGCCACCCTACCGTTATTGCTTTAACAGGCAGGGCGCTGGTAGCCCAGATTAACGGTCAACCCCAAGCAGCCTTTAGCAGTTTTTGTCTAAAAAAAGGGGATGTTTTGAGCTTTAAGCCAGGTGAGTACGGGGTTCGTAGTTATCTGGCAATTGCTGGTGGCATAGACTCGAGCCAGTTTATGGGGAGTGCTTCGGTTGACCTGAAAGGCTATATCGGTAGAGCCTTAAAAACGGGGGATACCTTAGGTCAAGCAAGAAATTACAAAGCCTTAGCAGGAAGGCAGTTTACACCCTATCTAAGACCTGAACCAGAGCTTATCGTGCGTATTTATGCTGGACCCCAGGCAGAAAAAGACCTGATGGCAGCGCTTACTGGGTCTAGCTACCAGGTACTTAGTGCTGATCGTATGGGGATTCGGCTCGAGGGGTCTGCCTTAGGGGTCGAAGGTATTATTTCTGAGGCAGCTCCCATAGGCGCGCTGCAAGTTACCTCAGGAGGTATGCCTATTATACTGATGCATGATAGAGGCACCCTTGGCGGTTACAGTAAGCCCGCCGTTGTCCATCCTGACGATTTAGCAAAACTTGCCCAGCTAGGTCAGGGAGATAAATTGCGTTTTCGCTTGATAGAGCTAAATTAAATAATAGAAGGCTTAGATTTAGATTGGGTAAGCAAAATTGACGGTCTTTTTCCTACATACAATCTAAACAGTTTTGGATTATTTTAGACTCAATGAGGTGGATCAAATGTTTGTTTTAAGGACGAATGATGCCAATACCTAGCTTAAGCCAGCCGTTCCTAAGTATCTAATTCAGATTACGTTTATGCTCAGCCTCAGCTATGTTTGACTAGATCAAAAGGGCTTGAGAAAAGCTTAAGGCCTGTTGAATGCCACTAGGTGCTGAGTCGTAAAGGTCAATGACAAACGAGCCAAGACTAGGCTAAAGGCAAAATTCTGCCAACTACCAACGGTATAAAGTAGTGATATTTTTTACAAAGTATTGCTTAACGGCTTGAAGGGAAAAATTTTGAAGGGTATTATGCGCATTCGTGGTGAGACGGATTTACTGCTAAAGCGGAGGTTTGACTCGAAGGCTGTGTTTGATTTGAGCTCGAGCGTTTTGGAGGCTGGTGGCTTAACTAAGAATACGCAGGTATGGAGACTGCCTTTGTAGGGATGTATGCAAACTTATAGACTAGCTCTAGTAGACTAGCTATGTGAGGTGTGGGTTCAGTTGAACATTCTATTAACCAGTTCAGGACGGCGAAATTCGCTGCTTGAGCTTTTTCAAAATGCCGCCAGACCTTATCAGGCTAAGGTCTTTATCAGTGATATTGATGGTCTGGCTCCTACGCTTTATGACTCTAATCATGTTGTAAAATTGCCTCCCGTCAATGACCCAAGTTATCTTGCCAGTCTTCTCGCGGTAGTTCAAGACTTTGATATTAATCTGATAGTTCCAACTATTGATACTGAACTTTGTGTGCTTGCTAATGCTAGAGACAAACTTAAAGAACTTGGCGCTTATGCTCTCGTCTCATCCAAGTGCTTTTGCACCACCTGTGCTGACAAATGGTTAACCCACCAGATGTGCCTGGCAAATGGGCTTGAAAGTCCGGCTTCCTGGATAGCAGAGAATCTTCGTTGCGATGATCTGCCTGAAACCCTTTTTATAAAACCTCGTATGGGCAGCGCCAGTATTGATAGCTTTCCAGTTCACTGTTCTGATTTGGCATCGGCGCTACGGAAGGTTAAAAACCCGATTATTCAAGAACATCTTAAAGGTGATGAAATTACCATAGATGCTTTTTTTGATTTTGATAGCCAGCCCATTCACTATGTACCCAGAAAGCGTTTGCGCACCTTGGCAGGAGAGTCTATCCAAGGGGTAACGCTTGATGATGCGCCTTTTAAAGACTGGCTTTTAAAAGTCTTGACTATTTTTGCCAAACAGGGTGCCAAAGGCCCGATTACTTTTCAAGCCTTTTTAACCGATAGAGGCCCTATTCTTACCGATGTTAACCCAAGGTTTGGGGGTGGCTATCCACTCGCTTACGCCGCAGGTGGACATTACCCTGAGTGGCTTATGCTCTTACTTCATGGTAAGGCGTTAAGACCCCATTTGGGCGAGTACAAAAGAGGTCTCCATATGGTACGCACCTTTAGAGAAATCTTTACTCAAGACCCTCGCTGGTGACGGTTGCCTTTGACCTGGATGACACTTTAGCGCTCGAGCGCGACTATGTAAAAAGTGGCTTTAAAGCTGTAGCTGAAGCTTTAGGAAATCCAGTCTATTTTGACTTTCTTTGGCAGCTCTATCTTGAGCGTGTTAGAGGCTCGAGCTTTAATCAGCTACTTGCAAACTACCCTGAATTGGCTAGTCGTTTTACAGTAACTGACTTGGTTAAGCTATACCGCAGCCATAAGCCAACCCTTCCTTTTATCGAAGGCATACCAGAGCTTCTTAGCCAGTTAAAAGCATCAGAGGTAAAACTGGCGATCATTTCTGATGGTCCGCTCATTTCGCAGAGCGCCAAAGTCGAAGCTTTGAACTTAACTCAGATTTTTGATTTGATTATTCTTACTGATATATGGGGCAAAACATTCTGGAAGCCTCACCCAAGAGCATATGTGGAGGTAGAGGAGTGTTTGGCGAGCGAACCTTTTGTATTCGTAGGGGATAACCCAGCTAAAGATTTTGTTTCGGCGAGTGGTCGAGGTTGGGAAAGTTTTTGTCTTAGGCTCGAGGGTCAACTTCATTTTAATATGCCAATTAAGCCTGAAGAGAAGGTTCAAGAGGTCTTTTCGGTAAACCTATTAACGCAAGCGCTTCTAGGGCTTTTATGACCTATTACCTGCTTGGGTCATGACTAAGCCTAGATATCTAGCAAACCAAAGGGATTTATTTCACTTCGCAAAGTAGCTAACCCATAGCTGACAAAATTCGCGTATAATCTGTTGCGTGCAAAATCTTAGCCATCTTGCAAAAGTTTTCCTGGATAACGGTTTAAATTGAAAAAACTAGTGCTTAACCAGCATAATTTACCTACTTCATTTGTCACTTTAGCAAGAAATTTCATTGGCACAGTGCTTTTTGGGAGCGCCCTTAATGGCAATTAAAATAGAAGATTATTATACCCCCGAGACCTTTGACAAGTTTAAACAATTTGCAGATACCAAAGAAACGCCGTTTTTGGTTTTAGATACCTCTATTGTGGCAGAAGCTTATGATGAACTTAGCGAGCACTTTCCCTTTGCAGGTATTTATTATGCAGTAAAGGCTAACCCTGCCCCAGAAATCTTGACCCTGCTCCGCGACCGAGGCTCAAATTTTGACATTGCGTCACGCTATGAACTGGATAAGGTCTTAGCTTTAGGCGTTAGCCCTGACCGCGTTAGTTATGGCAATACCATTAAAAAGAGTAACGATATTCGTTATTTTTACGACAAAGGCGTGCGCATGTTTGCTACCGATTCTGAGCCGGATTTGCGCAATATCGCAAGGGCTGCCCCTGGTTCAAAAGTCTATGTTCGCATTTTGACTGAAGGTACCTTAACGGCTGACTGGCCTCTTTCAAGAAAATTTGGCTGCCAAACAGACATGGCGATGGATTTAATTATCTTGGCAAGAGACTTAGGTCTTAATCCTTATGGTATTTCTTTTCATGTTGGTTCACAGCAACGTGATATTGGTGCTTGGGACGCCGCTATTGCCAAAGTTAAAGTGATCTTTGAGCGTCTTAAAGAAGAAGATAATATTGAATTGAAAATGATCAATTTAGGAGGAGGCTTTCCTGCGCGCTATATTACCAAGACCAATTCTTTAGCTACCTACGCTGAAGAAATCAAACGCTTTCTCGAAGAAGACTTTGGCGATGATATGCCTGAAATCATTCTCGAGCCAGGCAGATCACTGATTTCTAATGCTGGTATCTTGGTGAGCGAGGTTGTGCTTATATCGCGTAAGGCGAGAACGGCGTTAAACCGCTGGGTTTATACCGATGTGGGCAAGTTTTCGGGTCTTATTGAAACCTTAGACGAAGCCATTAAGTTTCCTGTATTTACCGACAAAAAAGGTGAATTTGAGGATTGTATTATTGCAGGCCCTACCTGTGATAGTGCAGACATTATGTATGAAAACTATATGTACCCCTTGCCCTTAAATCTGGCAATAGGTGACCGTTTGTACTGGTTTTCAACAGGTGCTTACACCACGACTTATAGTGCGGTTGAATTTAACGGCTTTCCGCCCTTGCAGGCGTACTATATTTAAAGCGTTTTTAGCAAATTTTAAGGCACCCCCTGGGGTGCCTTTTTTTATGCCACTTGACAAGTTAAATTATTTATTTTAATTTAATAGCGTTCAACAGTTTATGTTTCTGATTTCTGCCTAAGGAGCCTTGTTTTGGCTATCAATGCGACAAGAGCAAAAGATATTAACCGCTCACGGGTGCTTAATGCCGTCCGTAAGGGCGATAAGCTGAGTCGTAATGAAATTGCGGAAGAAGTCGGTCTTACACCACCAGCTGTGGGCAACTTGGTATCCGAGCTTATTCAAGAAGGTTTGGTACGAGAAGTTGGTAGACGTTCGCCCTTAAGGGGGCAGCCGCCTATTGAGCTCGAGCTTTGCCCTGAAGGTGCTTACGCCCTTGGTTTGCTGCTCGAGCGTAGCCTTATTGCGGGTGTTTTGGTTAATCTAGCAGGCGAAGTCATAGACCAGCGCGAACTTTATTTAGATCTTACTCCTAGCCCTAAAGAAGCCCTAGATCATTTAACAACCATGGTAAAAGAGCTCAATCAGCCTCCCTATTCAGCGAAGCTTCTGGGTGTGGGTTTAGCGACCTTTGGCCCTCTTAATCTTGAGGCAGGTACCATCAGTACCCCTCAGTTTTCAAATGAGTGGATTCAGATTCCTTTGCGTGATCAACTATCTGAAGCAACAGGTTTAACGGTTTATCTTGATAATGATGCAACGGCCGCCGCCATCGGCGAGTACTGGTATGGTGCGGGGCGGCAATATCCCAATTACCTTTATATCAATCTTTGCGACGGTCTGGGTGGCGGTTTGTTTTTAAATGGGCGTGCCTATAGAGGAGCAAGTTTAAACGCGGCAGAACTCGGGCATATGCTAGTTAAATATGAAGCTAGGCTTTGCTTTTTAGAGGAAGCTGTGAGCCTTCAAGCTTTTGCCAAGCGACTTGGCTATAAGCAAAACCCGCTGCTTGAGCTCGAGCGTGCTTTTGAGCAAAAGGAAGAAACGGTACTTCGTATTTTTGAAGAAGCTGCTCAACTATTAGCTCAAACCATCATGTCAGTAGATCATCTTTTGGACTTAGATGCGGTTATTTTAGGAGGGCAACCTTCAAAAGCCATTTTGCAGCATTTGCTTAATCTTATTCAAGACTACTCAAAACCCTTTCAAATGAAAGGCAAGGCGCATAAGAGTCAGCTGGTCATAGGGCAAACGGGTGCCAAGGGTGCTGCTCTGGGCGCAGCCAGTTTACCGCTTTACGATACTTTTGTCAGACCTGCTCGCATGATGACAGGCCAGGTCTTTAGCTCGAGTCAGGAGGAGGTGGTAATTAGCGTAGAGAGATAAATAGCTAAACATGAATAGGGTCAGGTTTTAAACTTTTCAGGTTTTATTAAGCAAAATAAGGAGAAAAGGTATGCGTAAATTAATCGCTATTTTGGTTTTGGTTGCGGGTATGGCATTTGCCCAAAGTGATATTCGTTTGGTGCTTATTCCAGGTCTAACTACCGATGCGTTTTACATCACGATGAATAAGGGTGCTCAAGCTGCGGCCAAAGCCCTTGGTATCACCGTAGATTTTCAAGGTGCGCCCAATTTTAACCCCGTTGAGCAAATCCCCGTTTTAGATGCTGTTATTGCTAGCAAACCAGATGGTATTTTGATTGCTCCAACTGATAAAGTGCAACTGGTTGAGCCTCTGCGTAAAGCTGTTGAAGCAGGTATACCTGTGGTTACGGTTGATACCTTTATTGATGACGGCAAATATCAAGACGGTGCTGGCGACGGTGACTTCCCCGTTTCTTATATTGCCTCTGACAACGTGGCTGGTGGCATGATTGCTGCTCGTGCTATGTGTAACGCCATTGGTAATGCAGGCTCTGTATATGTTTCTAACGTAAACCCTGGCATTTCAACCACAGATCAGCGCGAAGAAGGCTTTAAAGCTGGTATTGCCGAGATTTGCCCTGATGTTCATGTACTTGAAACGCAGTTTAACGAAGACGACTCTTCAACGGCTGCTGCTCAGTTCCAAGCTGTTCTTGCTTCTAACCCTGACTTAGCAGGTGTGTTTGGCGCTAACTTGTTCTCTGCCCTTGGCGCTGCAAACGGTGTTGAAGCTGCTGGTAAAGGTGGCGACGTAACCGTTATTGCCTTTGACGCACCCCAATCCATTGTTGATCAAATTGACTCAGGTCTGGTTGATATGACCATTGCTCAGCATCCTTTTGAAATTGGTTACTACGGTGTTATTACTGCCTATGCCAATCTTACAGGTAACCCAGTTCCACCCCATATCGGTACGGGTTACACCGTTATGACCAAAGACAATATTGCTGATCCTGAAGTTCAGAAGTTCATTTATTCTGAGTAAGCGATTCAAAGGGGCGGCTTTTACCGCCCCTTTTATTTTATTTGCATTTTCAGAATTCATTGCACCAAAACTTGCTTGATCTATTTCAACTCCCAGGTAAATCATCGGAAGTGCAATGATTCGTGGAAAGGCTATATGTATCTATTTTTGGAGATAAATGGCAGCTAAAGCAACCCAACGAACATCAGGTACTGAGGTATTAAAGTTTCTAACCCAGGCCTGGTCGTGGTTATTTCTTATTCTTGTTCTGATCTTTTTTGAGCTTTGGTCTCGTTTTGACGGTAACACCAGGGTCAATACTTTTATTTTTAATTTGGCGAGTGTGCAAAGCGTTTTGCTTTACGCTACCCAATACCTGATGATGGCGCTGGGTTTGACCATCGTTATTATTTCAGCAGGCATTGATTTATCAGTAGGTTTTACCTCGGGCTTGGCCTCGGTTACAGCAGCGGTTGTCATGAAACTACTTGGTACCAGTGTGCCCGCCTTTTTTTCTTTTGGGCTTGCAGTGGTTGCGGGTGTGGCAATGGCGTTGCTCTTTGGCTATTTTAATGGCGTCATGGTATCGAGATTAAAAGTTCCTTCGTTTATTGGCACGCTGGGTATGTCTGGCGTGGCACGGGGGGTTGCTTTTCTTATTGCCGGGGGTTCTACAGTTGCCATTAAGAATACCGTTGCCAGAGAATTTGGCAATGGCTATCTAATTGGCATTCCGATTCCAGTGGTAGTTGCTGCCATTCTGACACTGTTTTTTCACTACCTACTCTCGAGCACCAAATTTGGTTTATATGTCTACGCAATGGGGGGCAATTTTAATTCAGCCGTACGCGCTGGTGTTAATACCACACGCCTAACCATTACGCTTTATATGCTAAGTGCGTTTACTGCCGCGGTCTTTGGGCTTTTTTATATGAGCCGTTTTTCTGG
>JAHEBB010000164.1 GCA_024642575.1 Trueperaceae bacterium
CTGATTACCAGTTAAAAATTTTTCTAAATGGCGAAGAAATTAACTGGCAAGAAGAAACTAGGGCTGAGGGTTTACTAAATATTAGTTTTGAAGGGGGCAGGCTCGAGCTAAACCTCTCTGACTGGAATACCTTTGCTTATGCACATGTCTTAGCCACAGGTTTTCAAAAAACGAATGACACCTATAGCGTTTCAGCTTCGGTTCGCCATAACGATACAGGCTGGGATAACTACGCTGACGCTTTTGAAATTAAGGGGGACGCCGTTGAAAATGGTCTGCGCGTGCTCTTACATCCGCATGAAAATGAGCAGCCTTTTACCCGAAGTCAGTCAGGTGTTGAAGCTTCAGGGTGGGTAGGGGTCGAGGCTAAAACGAATGTTGAAGGTTGGGGTGGCTCGAGCATCTATCTTAACCTTGATGCCTTTAAAGATCTTGACAGGCTCGAGCTAAGCTATGACCTTAAGTACTAATTGCTCTATAAAATCTTTCTAAAAAGCTGTATAGTTTGCTTGCCAAATATGGCAGCAGGGAAGTGATGCTTACGGTTTGTTTTACCTTGGGCAAATAGTTCAGACAAACAAACCCCAAACGAATGGAACCTCCTAGTTTTGCTGAAAAATCGCTATTTTTTCGACCTAACCCTACTGATTTAGCTCGGCTCGAGCTTGCCCCAGACACGCTCTTTCATATGGCGGGTGATTATTACTATATGTCTGAAGCTTATTATCAGCTCTTAGAAGCTGAGCTTGCAGGTCAAAAGGTTTTGCCAAATACCAAAGAAACTTTAGATGCTTATGTGGTGCCCATTGCCCTGGAAAAAGCGCAACGGGCCGATTTTCCTATTCCTGAGTATCGTCTGGTCGTTGATAAATTACCTACAGGGGTACTGGCCTATTCCGTTAATCCTTTTTCGGAAAAAATGCAGCTTATTTCTGAAGGCGATGATTTGACGGCCAAACTTAATTCGCTAAGTCGTACGGGTAAATACGCTGTGTGTTGCCAGACCTTACCCAAGGATTATCGGGTAGATATGATTCGCTGCATTCTGGGGCATACCCTTGTTTCCGAATACCAAGGCTATGCGCTCGATATGTTTAAACTTTTCCATTTGCCGCTCATGCGTGTTCGAGTGATCGTAACGTCCGAGGCTTATTTGTTTTCAGCCATTGAACCTCTGGCGCTTAAAGATTTGAATGCTGCTGAGGTCTCGCTGCTAGAAGGACTGGGCACATGGCAAGAATAGCTGTCTTTACCGAGCGTTACACCATTAGAAATTCGCAAGAGCTTACAGCACTTACCAATTTTCGTATGGCAGCCTTTGAGCTAGGACACGAACTTGACTTTATTTTTAAAACGGAACTTAAATATTTGACACGTTACGATGCCGTGTTTATCAGAGCACTAACTGACCCTTTAAACAGTAGCTATGTGGCAGCTCGCATGGCTGAAATACAGGGTATGCGGGTACTCGACCAGAGTGAGAGCATTCGTATTTGCTGTGACAAGATAAATATGTACGCACGTTTGCAAGCAAACAAGGTTTCCATGCCCGAAACGCGCTTTATGCGAGAGCTCGAGCTTAACGAACAAAATGCCGAAAAGCTTTTAGAAGAGATGGGCAGTCCGCTGGTTTTAAAAGCCCCAAACTCGAGCTTTTCTGCCTATGTTGATAAAGTAAATACCGCTGAAGACTTTGTGCGGGTAGGCAAGCGCTTTTTACGTCGTGCAGACCGCATTGTTGTGCAGCAATATTTGCCAAGCAGTTTTGACTGGCGCATTGTGACCTTAAATGGGCAGGTTTTGGCGGTAATAAAGTACGTTTTTGCTCAAGACAAATGGCGGGTCATGGACCGAACCGATGAGGGTGAGTGGGCTAAAGTCATCGGCATTCCAAAACATGAAGCGCACCCTAAACTAATAGAAACAGCGCTCGCTGCCGCTAATGCCATTGGTAAGAGCCTTTACGGCATTGACATTAAAGAGGTCGAAGGTGAGTTTTATGTCATTGAAGTCAATGACAACCCGACCATTGCTGCTGGTGAAGAAGACCAGGCTAACCCAGAAATCTATGAGCAAATCATTCGCTACTTAGCAGGGGATGACGGCATTTTATAGCGTTTTAACCATTTTGATAGCCGCAGCTCCGTCTTCGTAGTAAGACAGCAGGGTTGCGGTTTTTTTATAACCATGATGCTCATAAAGGCTAAGGGCTGCCTGATTATCTTCGCGTACTTCCAGATGCAGATGGGTACAGGATTGGGTTCTGGCAGCGCTTTCGCAAGCCTCAAGTAAGTCTGTGGCGAAGCCTTTACCCCTGGCCTTTGAGTCAACGACCAGGGAATATAAGCGTGATGACAGTGAGCCTTTGCGGTAAAGCACAATAGCATCTGCTAGAATTTCGTTTTCAGATTCTAAAACCAGAACGTCAGCATGGCCTTTGGTTAAAAAGTGCTTAAAACTACGCCTTGTGAGCTTATCACCTGGAAAGTTTTGCTCGAGCCTTAATAGTTCCTCAAGGTCAGTAAGTTTGGCCAGACGTAACTGTTTCACTTAGCTACGCCAGGGGAAGCCCATGCCACGCCAGCCCGAGCGTACTTGTCTTAAAACATCACGCGCACGCCAGGCATTGGTTTCCGCAACGGGTCTTACTAGCCACCAGGCTTGCATTCTAAACAGGGCAGAGAGCACAAAAATGCTCTGATAGGCTGTCCAGTGATAGCCCCCAAACATATGGTCAGTAAACGCTAAAAGAGGGAAGATAAGGCCAGCAATAACGCCCCCTAAAAAGCCTGCAATGCCTGTGAGCATACTAAAACTAGCAATATAAGGTAAACGGTCAGCCTTGGGTGCGCTGCCCAGAGCCAGATTAAACATAGCTGGGCCAATAGCGCCCCAAACTACGGCGTCAACCATAGCGGCAAACCAGATAGGCCATAGGTTACTCGGTGTAGCGATGATCCAGCTTATGACCATGACAGAACCTGCTATAAAAGTAGCAATTTGCAAGATGGCCTTATTGCCCATGCGGTCAGCCATGCGCCCCCAAAAAGTGGTGGTAAACATGGCAGTAACCGCCGCAATTGCACTCCAAATAGCAATTTGAGTAAAGCTCATTTTGAGATGCTCAAGAAAATAGGGTATCAAAAAGGGCGCGCTGATTAAAACCGCTGCTTGCCAGTAGGTTGCAAAAATCAGAAACTTGCGAAAGTTTGTATCTTTAAAGGGGAGGGTAACAATGTCTTTAAAACTGTGTTTGTTTTGCTCGAGCCTGGGTTCGTAGTGCCAGATTAACAGAGACGTCCCCACAAATGCACAAAGCATGCCGACACCTAAGACAACCTGAAAGTTTAAGGGCGCAGCCACACGGTCAAGAAACCAACCTGCCAAGAGATTGGTTGCCATGCCTACAATGCCAACAACACCTGTTCGAAAACCAAAGTAGCGCCCACGCCTTTCAGTGGGTATCACCTGCCCGAGCCAGTGCGCCCAAAGCGTACCACCGCTTGACTGGAAGAAGCTCGAGATTGCTACCAGTCCAATTAAAAAAGGAACGCGCAAATGCTCGGAGATGGGTAACTGGGGTAAAAAGACCCCAAATACCCACAAAATGCGCCCGAACAAACCCAGCGAAATAATAAGAGGTTTAACTCGACCAGCAAACCCAGCCAGCCAGGCTGCAAGGGGCCCAGAGCTTTGTGCCAGTAGCGGCACACTGGCAATCAGCCCAATTTCAGTAGGATTAGCCCCATAGTGAAGCATGTAACCAATAAGCACACTGCCTGTTGTCCAGTTTAAAAAGGTTTGAATCAAACCTCCCTCAAACAAGGATAAAAGCATAGTGCGGCGAACGCGAGAGTCTAGAGAGGTGTCAAGCATAATTGGGTGTTTTAATCCTGCAATCTATCAGATGGTGGAATTTTGGCCTAATTACCTCAAAAGATATAAGGTATGCCTTAATAATCTTAATCGGTATGTATTCCCCTAGCGCATTCTAGGGCAAAAGATGATGGGATTTGGATAGCCTAGCGACGGTGAATTGATTCACATAAAGAGTATAGCTCAAATGCGCTTTTGCCTTGCCGGGATTAAGACTTAATAATAAAGGGCAAAATAGCAAATAATAGCCCAACGATAATTAACCAAATCAAACCTCTTACCAGATAAGGATAGCCGCAAAGCGCCGCGCCCGAAAGCATATAGAGAGCGCTGCTACGTTTTTTGCCATAGATAAAATAGCCCGTACCTATGCTACCTGTGACTAAGCTAATAAGGAATGCGTTCATGACTAAACTCAGTATGCGCCTTAAGAGACTAAAAACTTGAGATTAACTTGACAGTTATAGTGCAAGCTCAGTTTTGGCATAGAGTTGCATAAAGTTCAGCTCAGTATTAACACAAGGTATCGGGATGGTTTCACCTGTCGTAAAACTTCGTTCTTGCCAACCTTCGTCTGTGCGGTAGTAGGCAAGCACTTGACGAAACCTACTGTTTACGAGCAGATAAAGTTTTAAACCCTCTATACCTTGATAGACAAAACGTTTTTCATGTAAATCCTTGCGAGCCGTTGAATCGCTCAAAACTTCTACAATGACGCAAGGTTTTTCTTGAAAATAAGAGCTCATATCATTATCGCAGACCACCATGACATCTGGGTAGTAGAAAACATTTTCAACCTTAACCTTCATGTCACTGGCATAGACAACACAAGGATTATTTTGCAAAGCGATATTAAATGCTGTTTGAATATTTCCTGCAATTATATTGTGAGTTGGCGTGCTCCCAGGAATAGCATAAACAAAACCATCAACATACTCGTAGCGAACATCAGTCTCTTTTTCGCCTTCAAGATAATCCGCTATGCTGATTCGGTAAGATGTATTGGCAACGTACACAAGCTTAGTTTAGCAGACTTTAGGCATAATCTTTACTGACCCAAAATATAAGCAAACATAAGCGGTGCAACTATGGTCGCGTCACTTTCAATGATGAATTTTGGTGTCTCAACATTTAGCTTACCCCAAGTAATTTTTTCATTAGGAACTGCGCCTGAATAGCTGCCATAGCTGGTGGTCGAGTCGCTTATCTGGCAAAAATAGCCCCACATCGGTATATCGGGTCTTTGCATGTCCTGGTGGAGCATCGGAACCACACAAATAGGAAAATCACCCGCAATGCCGCCGCCGATTTGAAAAAAGCCAATGCTGCTAGTTGCGCTTGTTTGGCTGTACCAGTCTGCTAGCATCATCATGTACTGAATGCCTGTTTTTACCGTGTGTACGTTTTTAATATCTTTAGCGATGCAGTGACCTGCAAACATATTGCCTGTGGTGCTGTCTTCCCAACCAGGAACAATAATGGGTAGATTCTTTTCTGCTGCCGCAACCATCCAGGAGTTTTTTGGGTCAATCTGATAGTACTGCTCTAAAGCGCCACTTTTTAGGATTTTATAAAGAAATTCGTGGGGGAAATAGCTTTCACCTGCTTTATCAGCTTTGCTCCACTCACCGATTAAAGCACCCTCGAGCCTTCTCATGGCCTCTTCTTCAGGAATACAGGTATCCGTCACGCGGTTCATGTGTCGAGCTAAAAGCTGACCTTCCTCTGTGGGGGTTAGGTCTCGGTAGTTCGGAATGCGCTCATAATAATCGTGGGCAATCAGATTAAAAATATCCTCTTCGAGATTGGCACCTGTGCAGCTAATGATTTGTACTTTATCTTGACGAATCATGTCTGCTAAAGAAAGACCAAGCTCAGCGGTGCTCATAGCGCCAGCTAAGGTAATCATCATGCTGCCCCCTGTATTTAAGTGTTTCTCATAGGCTTCGGCCGCGTCAATAAGGGCTGCAGCATTAAAGTGGCGGTAGTGATGCTTTACAAATTGGCTGATAGGTCCTTTGGTCATGCTTACCTTTCTTTGACTCACACTACGCTACCGTTTTAAAAATCATGGCGTTTTTGCTTGCGTGTTTTACTTCATACATGAGTTTATCCGCTGCTTTTATGACCTCATTGCTTTCAGGATAATTGGCTTCATAGGTCATAATGCCTGCACTCAGAGTTACAGGTAAGCGCTCAGCTTTCATGATACTTAAAATATCGGTATTAATTTTCCCCAAGACAACTTCAGCTGCCTGACTTGGAGTTTCGGGTAAGAGCACCGCAAATTCATCGCCTCCAAGTCGGGCAATAGTGTCAACTGCCCGCAAATGCCCTTTTAAGGTTTGTACAATCAGTTTTAAAACGTCATCGCCCCGAGCATGTCCGTGTTCATCATTCACCTGCTTAAAATTATCCAGATCAAGATAAGCTAGGGTAAAAGGATGCTGGTAGCGTTTTGCCCTTAGTATTTCTTGATCTAAGGCCATCATAAAGGAGCGAGTGTTCGCTGCTCCTGTGAGATAGTCGGTGCTTGCTTGTGCTCTCTCGCGGATTAAAGATTGATGGAGTGCCCGAAGGAGCAAGGCTACAATTAAAAAAACACCTAAGCGAATCAGCATGTTCCAGAAAGGAACTAGGGGTGAAGCAAATTGATGCTTGTTCGCCAAGTCAGCTATTAGCAGGGTTGCTGCACTGCCAAGAGCCGTAAATACTCCAGAATTTCGGTTTTGCGTCCAACCGGCGAGACTTATGGGTAAGAGATAAAAGAGAGATAGCGATAGTTCTGTGCCTGAAAAATAGTCAATTAAACCAATGAGAAATAATATTAAGCCAATAGTCAGATATTGCTGATAAGCCGCCCAATGTGAAAACTTAGAAAGTAAGGTTTCTAAAGATTTACCTGGCATGCTTCTAGAAAGCTCCAGGAAAGAGTTTGCTTCTGAAAATAAAAAAAACTGCGCCAGCTATACAGAGGGCTGCCCAAAGATAATCCAGGGTTAACTTTTCTTTTAGATAAAAAAGGGCAAAGGGCACAAAAATGCTTAAGGTAATAACTTCCTGCAAAATTTTAAGCTGTCCAATGGTCATGACATTATGACCTATGCGGTTAGCCGGAACTTGAAGTAAGTATTCAAAAAAAGCTATACCCCAGCTCACGAGTACAGCAATTAGCCAGGGTTTGCCTGACAAGTTTTTTAAGTGAGCATACCAGGCAAAGGTCATAAAAACATTGCTCATGCATAAAAGACCGATGGTAATAAAATAGCGGTTCATAGATCCTTTCGCGCATCCAAGCTTAATTTACGGCGCGTTACATCTGCTCTAAATAAGTGTAGCTTACAAGTTTAGCATCGTAGCGTTTGATAAATTCTTTTAACTGCCCTTTGGAAGTTTAACATTAGATTCTGCTAGGGTTTCAATAGGGTAAATTAGTCTTGACACAGGTTAAGCATAAGCCCCTAAAACGTAAACGATTTGCTCAGGGTTAAGCCCTATAAGGAGTTAAATAACCATGAAGGTATCAGACTTTACTAACAATCTGTATTTTTTGCTTGAGGAAACCTTTGAAAGCCCAGCCCGTAAAGATGGAAACGCTTATCTTGATAAAGAGACAGGTTGGTATCCTAGTCTTGAAAAAATCAGCGCGGAAGAGGCGTCTCGAGCGTTGATAGAAGCTGGGACAACGATTGCGGGTCAGCTCGAGCATTGCCGTTTTTACCTGGATGTGCTCGAGTCTTACATGCTAGGTCAAGGAAAAAAAGTGAACTGGGAAGATAGCTGGTCGGTTAAAGCCGTAAGTGCTGAAGAATGGGAAAACTTAAAAACCGAATTCAAAACAACCTACGAGCGAATCCGAGACCGTTTCAAATCAAGCCAAACCTGGGATGAAGACCGAGTGGGGGAGGCGTTAGCCATTTTGATTCATTCGGCCTATCATTTGGGGTCAATAAGACAGATGATGAGACTTATTGGCTAGCGTGCTGTCCACCCTAAATCCATCGTTGCTGTTGACCCTGTTATCCCCCAGGCTTCTTCAGAGCATAGATAAGCCACGTAATTGGCGACATCTTGAGGCTCGAGCAGTTTCTTGACCGCCACATTCTCTAAAAAGACTTTTTCTTCAACATCAGTCTCACTTATGCCGCGGGTTCTGGCCTGATCTTTGATTTGCGCCTCGACTAAGGGCGTCCGAACATAAGCAGGTGCAACGGTATTGCAGGTGATGCCAAACTCACCGCCTTCAAGTGCAGATGTGCGCATAAGTCCCAAAAGGCCATGTTTGGCAGTTACATAAGCGACTTTGTAAGGGCTGGCTACCAGACTATGCGCACTCCCCATATGAATGATGCGCCCATGACCCGTTTTTTTCAGACTTTCCCAGGCATATTTGGTGAGCAAAAAGGGAGCGGTGAGCATTACTGCTATCATTTTGTCCCAGACATCTTCAGCAAAATCAGGAATAGGGTTAATGTGCTGAAAGCCTGCATTGTTTATCAAAATATCCAGCGAGCCAAACGTGTTTAAGGTTTCGTCAACAGCCCGCTTACAATCTTCGCGTTGGCTTAAATCAGCTTTGACAAACACGCCCTCTAGATCATCGGCAACCTGTTTGCCAGTATCGTTTAAATCTACAATGGCTATGTTTATGCCTTTTAGCTTTAGAGCTTCGGCGCAAGCTTTTCCAATGCCGCTCGAGCCTCCTGTGATAAGTGCTGTTCTTGTGCTAGCGGGTTTTGTCATAGTTGTTTTTATGATAGGCCCTCCTGTAAGCCAATTCCTTTTATGATTTATGCTAACAGGTCATGCTATCTACCATGACGACTAAGCTACCAGCCGAGCAAGGCTTTTATTTTCCTGCCGAATATGCCCCTCATGCTGCTACCTGGATGGGTTGGCCTTTTGATGATGAGTATTGGGAAGGTTTTTTAGAAGAGGCAAGAGCTGATTTTACGCGCCTCATTTCTACCATTGCTCGTTTTGAGAAAGTCTACTTAGCCTGTGGCAATGACGAAGCAGAAAAAAGCGCCAAACAAGCCCTAAAAGATGTTGCCAATATTAGGTTTTACCGCGCGCCCCTAGATGACATCTGGTTTCGTGATATTGGGGCACTCTTTGTAAAAAATGGCAGGGGAGAGTTGCTAGCAACGGACTGGCGGTTTAACGGTTGGGGTAATAAGTTCCGCTGGGAAAAAGATACCCATATACCTAAAATCATGGCAGAGAAATTAGGGCTCGAGCGTGTTGAAGTGCCGATTGTTATGGAAGGGGGCTCGCTCGATATAAATGGTCAAGGTGTTTGCCTGACGACCCGCCAGTGTTTGCTCAACCAAAACCGTAACCCTAATCTGAATCAAACCGAGATTGAAACCTACCTTAAAAATTGCCTTGGAGTGAAGCACGTCATCTGGTTAGCTAAGGGGCTCGAGGGTGATAAGACAGATGGACACGTTGATACCCTTACTCGCTGGGCTGCCGATGACACCATCATTACCTCTATTTGTGAAGATAAATCAGACAGCAATTATGCACCGATGCAAGAGAACTTAACTCTGCTTAAAACCTTGCGCCAGCCAAACGGTCAACCTTACAAGATTATTGAATTGCCTTTGCCAAAAAAACGCCTTGATCTAGGGGATGAGCGCTTGCCATTAACCTATGCCAATTTTTATATAGGTAATGGTTTTGTGGTTATGCCTACTTACAAGGATGAAAATGATGGTCGTGCGCTTGGCATTTTGCAGCAGGTCTTTCAAGATCGTGAGGTTATGGGGCTTCCTTCTTTAGGTATTATTTCAGGGGGTGGCTCGTTTCACTGCGTTACGCAGCAAGAACCCAAAGCTGAGGTTTTAGCATGATTAAATTAGCTGTTGTTCAAATGTCTTGTAGCGATAAGCTCGAGCTAAACATAGCCAAGGCCATCGCCAAAGTTCGTGAAGCTGCCCAAGCTGGCGCACAAATTATTTTGCTTCAGGAACTTTTTGAAACTCTTTATTTTTGTCAGGTGGAGCAAGAAAAGTATTTTGCGGGCGCGAACACCTTGGAAAATCATCCTTTTATCAGCAAGTTTCAAGACCTCGCAAAAGAGCTTAAGGTGGTTTTGCCCCTTTCCTTTTTTGAGCGTGCCGGGCAAGCTCACTACAATAGCCTCGTCATGATTGACGCTGATGGCAGCCAGATGGGGCTTTACCGCAAAAGCCACATCCCAGATGGGCCAGGTTACGAAGAAAAGTTTTACTTTAACCCTGGTGATACGGGCTTTAAAGTCTGGAAAACGCGCTACGGCACGATTGGCGTAGGTATTTGCTGGGATCAGTGGTTTCCTGAGGTTGCCAGAGCTATGGCACTCATGGGCGCAGATTTGCTACTTTACCCGACCGCCATTGGTTCTGAACCCGAAGAAGTGGGTGGCTTAGACACGCGTGCTATGTGGCAACGCGCCATGATTGGCCATGCCGTTTCTAACCTTATGTATGTTGCTGCAGCTAATCGCATTGGTACTGAAACTGTGGGTGGGCTCGAGCAGACTTTTTACGGACATTCCTTTATTTCTGACTATATGGGCAACAAACTTGCCGAAGCTAACGCCGATGATGAAAGCATTCTTTATGCCGATATGGATTTTACTGCTGCGCGTAGTTTTAGAGCTGCATTTGGGTTCTTTCGTGACCGTAGACCAGAGCTTTACAAGGTTTTATTAACCTTGGATGGCCAGTTAAAGCCGTAGAATGTAAGACATGTCGTCAGAGTTAAACATCCTCAGGAGATTTAAGCCAAATCAGGACTTTCCTGCTTACATTGAGTTATTAAATCAGGTTAGGCAGGTTGATGGGCGGGAGCCTACTATCGAAGAGGCTCAGCGTGAATTTGCAGAACTATTCACCCTTAATTTAGAGAAAGATCGGTTTGTCATCACTCATCCAGAGGACAAGAGTCAACTTATCGCGGCTTGTGATGTTTGGCAAATCAGCAAGAATCCCAGTGCGGAGTTTAGCTTTGTAGAGCATCCTGAGTGG
>JAHEBB010000638.1 GCA_024642575.1 Trueperaceae bacterium
ATGCGCTTAGTCTCGAGCAGGTTGCTCAGATTGCCGAAATACAAATCAACCGTTTGCGTAAACGCTTAGATGAGCGTAAGATTTCTTTAACGCTCTCGAGCCCTGCCCAAGAACACCTTGCCCGTATGGGCTATGACCCAGCTTTTGGCGCTAGGCCTTTAAAACGAGCTATTCAAGATTTGCTTGAAACGCCCCTCTCTAGAAAAATAATTTCAGGCGAAATTAAAGAAGGCGATAACGTCAGGGTTGAACCCGGTGCTACAGGCTTTACATTTGAAGTGAAAACACCTGAGATAGCTTTAAACTAAATCAGAACTAGCTTTTTACAGAACCCTTCGTGCCACTAAGTGACGAAGGGTTTTTTGTTCATGAATGACTGGGAATATAAAATAATAATCTATAGCAGGTATCATCTCGTCAGCCACAAATTTGTTGTAAGAAATGATGTGCCAGCCAGGTTATTTACAAATGAGAAGGTAGCTTTTTGAAATTAGCCTGCTATACTGCCATGTCCTAGGTTTTTAGAGTAACTTTCTTGGTTGGCATATGATGATCTGCTTGTTTTAAGTGTAAATAAGCATGCTGAATAGCTTCTTCTGTGGTTGCGAAAAGATGATGCTGTTCGCGGCTGATTTCGTTGATAATACCCATGCGTGTAAGGAGACTTTCAGGTTGATCTTGCAAACCTGAAATAAGTACCAGGATTTTGCGACGCTCGAGCCTTTCGATCAGGTTTTTAAGCGCCGTTGCACCTGTGGCATCCATGATAGGAACGCGGCGCAAACGCAAAATAACAATCTTAATAGCTTTTCCTGAAACATCTAAATCTGTTTTGAGCAGCTGATCAAAAAAGCGACTGGCAGCGCCAAAGAAAATGGGGCCATCAATTCGGTAAGCAATTATATGATCTCTTAGCAAACGTTTATCGGCATCGGCCTGCTGGGCTGAATCATGAGAAACAAGGGTACTTCCGCTCAACGTTTCAGGGCTAATATTAAACATTCTAGAAATGCGAATGATAAAAAGAATGCCAGCAGCGACCATACCGACCTCAATAGCAGCAATAAGGTCAAAAACCACCGTCACAAACATAGTTAATAGCATGACAAACGCGTCAGACTTGGTAGAAAACCAGATGAGCCTTAACGCTTCACGCTCAACCATACGTACGGCAACCACCATCAATATACCTGCCAAAACCGCAAGGGGAATCTTTGAGGCGATGGGTGCCAGTACAAGAACAACCAGTAGGAGCGTCAAACCATGAATGATCGAAGATAGTCGAGTCTTAGCACCTGAGCGTACATTGACAGCAGTTCTTGCCAGCGCAGCGGTTGCAGGGATGCCACCAAACAAGCCAGCAGCAATATTTGCTAAGCCTTGCCCAAACAGCTCTCGGTCAGGGTCGTGTTTTTCCTCTACGGTCATACCATCGGCAACTACGGCTGATAAGAGGCTTTCTAAGGCTGATAGAAAAGTGACGGCCAGAGCAGCCCTAAAGAGCTCTTTAAAAACGTCAAAAGAAACCAGGGGCAAACTTGGTAGGGGTAGGGTTCTGGGGATAATTCCTATACGCGCTACATCAGCAAACATAGGTAAAAACGAAACTGACGTAACAATGAGTAACGCAGCCATGCTAGCAGGTAGCGCTTGCAAACGTTTCGAGCGCAGCCAGGTAAACATGATGATAATTGTTAGTGCGCCTAAGACAATGGCGGAAAACTGAGGATGTTTAAGCCACTCATTAAAGGTTCGCCAGCTAATGACGAGAATGCTTTCCCCTTCTGCTTTTGGCACCCCTAAAAAACCAGGGAGTTGTTGTAAAAAAATGATAATGGCAATGCCGTTGGTAAAACCTGTTACCACGGGCCAGGGAATATAGTTGATATAGCGACCCAGCCGAGCAATGCTTAAAACCAAAAGCATAAGCCCTGCAAGCACAGCTAAAAGAGGTAAAACTACCACACCAAACTGAGCCACAATAGGCAGTAAAACAGCAGTCATTGCACCTGTTGGACCAGAAACCTGAAAGCTCGAGCCTCCAAAAAAAGCGGCAACGACCCCTGCCACTATGGCGGTATAAAGCCCAGCAGCTGCGCCCGCCCCAGAACTTATCCCAAACCCTAAAGCTAAAGGCAGTGCAACTATGGCAACCGTTAACCCTGCTAGTAAGTCATTTTTAAAAAATCTGAGTTTGTAATCGCTTGCTTTTGGTAAATAAGTTTGAATCGATTTGAGCACGCCCTGGGCCTGCTTTCTAGAGGAGTCTAGAAAAATCTAGCAAACTCAAAATACTCTTGAAATAGGTACTTTGGCAAGAGCAAAATGACATAGCTTAAAATTCTTTATACCTGTTCATTAATACAAATTATATACCTTACAAATCCTTATAATCTTGCTACAGCAGCATATGCTAACTGACGCCTTGTCAGCACTAGAGAACTTGGGCTATACTTTTGCAGTTGCCTTCTTATAGGAGTGCAGCAGGTTGTGGCGATGTAGCTCAGCTGGTTAGAGCGCACGACTCATAATCGTGAGGTCGTCGGATCGTGACCGACCATCGCTACCAAATAAACAGTGCTCAGGACACGATAAATAAAGGCTAGGCGTTAAAACCTAGCCTTTTGACTTTGGAATATACAGCCTGTTTAAAGCCACGAGTTGTTACTTGGATTTATTTGGTTCAGGTAATTAGCTCAAAATAAAAAAATTGTCTTTTCTTACATTTCTCTAAAAAGGTTTTTAGGGAAAAATTTGAGACGGACGAAATTGATTTTATTCCACCTTTACCAAAAACCTTTATGATAGCTGCAATGAATGACTATGAAAACACTATAACTGCGTGGCGTGAAACGTATAAAAAAGAATTGTTAGCTGAACATGGCTGGTTAAGTACCATAGCACTTAACTGGT
>JAHEBB010000639.1 GCA_024642575.1 Trueperaceae bacterium
ATATAACAGGCAAAGTGGCTGGTTTGCCCATTGCAAAGTTAATTGGTGGCATCCACAGAGATAAGGTAGCTGTTTATGGCTACGGGATGATGCTGCGCCGCGAGAGTGCTTCATCTTTAGTAACACGCTTTGAAGAAGAAGCAGGTGCTATAAAAGCTGCTGGTTTTGCTGCTACCAAAATGAAAGTAGGCTTAGGGCCAAAAGAAGATGTCAGGCTGGCTAAGGCTGTACGTAAAGGTGTAGGTGACGACTATCCTTTTATGGTTGATGCTAATCACTGCTACACTACCAGCGACGCTCTTTATGTAGGTAGAGCTTTAGACGAACTTGACGCCTACTGGTTTGAGGAGCCCGTAGCACCAGAAGATTTGGACGGCTACAAAGAACTACGCGCAAAACTTAAGGTCAAGATTTCGGGTGGCGAAGCCGAATTTACTCGCTGGGGCTGGCGGCACCTACTAGAAGGTCGCTGTCTGGATATTGCCCAACCAGAAGTTTGCGCGCTGGGTGGCATCTCTGAATATCTCAAAGTTTTGGCTTTGGCACACACACACTTTACACCTGTGATTAATCATGTCTGGGGGTCTGCGGTTGCCGTTGCCACCAATTTACAATTACTTGCAGCCATGCCACCTTTACCAGGAGGCTTACACCCTTGGGAGCCCATGCTCGAGTTCGACACGACCCATAATCTTTTCAGGGATGAGCTACTAAAAGAGCCGCTCAACATTCAACAGCAGGTAGCTGCCACAGGTGGTTATGTTTCTATCTTGCAAAAACCTGGGCTGGGCATTGAACCTGACCCTGACTTTATCAAAAGGTTTGAGCTATCCCTTTAACTAACTCCGATATACCATGACCTTCAGCTTATATGACCTCTTGGGCAGCCTTGGCGCCGCTACCCTTATCCTGACGTATTTTCTCTTACAGTTAGATCGAATCAAGAGTACGAGCTTCTGGTATTCCCTTTTGAACGCTGTTGGTGCTGCACTCATTCTTGTGTCGCTTATTTTTGACTTTAATCTGCCCTCACTGATCATTGAAGCGTTTTGGCTGATTATTAGCCTTTACGGCATTATCAAATTCTTTTTGCAGCGCAAGCTTTAGCTTTGGGTTTCTTGATAGACTTCAAAAGCTGCCATAACTTCTGCCGAGTTGCGCCTTGCCCCTGTTTGCAAATACTCCATGGCCTTTAAGGCAGCGTCGTGGGCATCCTGGCTCGAGCCTGCGACACAATCTTCGACCACACGACAAAAGTAATCATGCTGATGGGCATCTACAAAAGTGTAATGCACACAGACATCGGTATGTCCACCTATCAAGATAAGTGTTAAGGACCTTCTGGTCTGACTTCGCCCCCTTGAATGTCAATAACGACCAGTACGGGGTTGCCTTCTATAAGCTTGCGTTTTGTGCCTTTCATGATGTTTGTCTCCTGATTGACTCATGCTAACACTGGGAGATTCCATGATGACTTTAGTTACCCAGAATTAACTCAGCAGCTTTTTCAGCAATCATCAGGATAGGCGCGTTGATATTGCCCCCTGTAATTTCAGGCATGATAGAAGCGTCTACCACACGTAAATTCTCTACACCATGAACCTTTAAGTTATCACTAACCACAGATAAATCATCCTTCCCCATCTTGCAGGTGCCAGAATAATGCCAAAGCGTGGTTAGGGCTTCACGTATCCAGTGACTGATAGCTTCAACCGTTTGTATATCATCACCTGGGGCTAGCTCGCTATCCAGAAAATCAGCAAAAGCTGGCGTCGCTACAATCTGGCGTGCCATCTTTACGCTGTCTAGATAGACCCTTAAATCATCATGACTATCCAGATAATTAGGATTGATGATGGGATGGTCAAAGGGGTTACTCGAGCACAACCTCAAGTAACCTCTACTCTTTGGACGGGTCAGGCTTAAGCCAATCGCAAAATCATTGTTGTCAACTAACGCGCCAATTGAAAAATAAACCTGCATATCGGGTAAGGTCAGATGTTCTCTGGTTTTCCAGAACCCACCTGCAAAGGTGCGCGTTGTTTGCAGCAAGCCTGTTTTATCCTTCACATAGTCTTGATAGGCTGCTGTATTCAAAGCGGTATTCACCTTTGGTGAAACCTTGGCCTTAAAGCGTAAGTTAAGCATGGGATGGTCTTGCAAATTTTCACCCACCCCTGGCAAATTGGCAATAAAAGGAATGTTGAATGACTCGAGCTGTTCTTTAGCTCCAATCCCTGAACAAAGCAGTAGCTGAGGTGAGTTTATCGCTCCACCACACAAAATAACTTCTCTTGCCTCGAGGCGCTTTAGCTGGTTGTTTTGTACAAACTCAACGCCTGTTGCTTGGTTCTTGTCAAAAAGAATACGTGTTACATGCGCTCTGGTTTCAAGATGCAAATTTTTGCGCTCGAGTGCGGGTTTCAAATACGCATCGGCTACACTTTGACGCTCTCCATTTTTTACCGTGTGGTGGTAAATGCCCATACCCTCTTGTGTTGCGCCGTTAAAATTTTGATTGCGCTTAAACCCAGCCATGTCTGCTGCTTGTAAAAAGCGCTCATCCTGATTCAACACATCTGGCAGGATGGTGATGTTGATGGGGCCATCTTTTCCGTAATACGCATCATCGCCCTCAAAATGCTCGAGCTTTTTGAAATACGGCACTACATCACTAAATGCCCAGCCCTTATTACCCAATTCTGCCCAGCGGTCAAAATCATGTGGGTGTCCACGCATGTAAACCATGCCGTTAATAGCACTGGTGCCACCAACAACCTTGCCCCTGTTTAAAACAATGCGCCGATTATTTAGCTGAATTTGAGGCTCGCTTGTGTAAGCCCAGTCAAGATAAGACCCAAGCAGACTATTCCAGCGACCAGGAATGCGAATATTGGGGTCATCATCATTC
>JAHEBB010000640.1 GCA_024642575.1 Trueperaceae bacterium
TAACCTAATTCAGCGCTACCTTGGTAGCTGGAGGTAACCACAACAATGTATGAAACGCATCCTGATTAATTTCTTTATTCTTGCTTGCCTATCTTTAGCAAGTGCCCAGACCTATGTTGAACTCATTCTTGACGCTTCGGGCTCTATGTGGAATAAGCTCGAGGACGGAACCTACCGTATCACGGCGGCAAAAGAGGTGCTAAGTAGCTTTATCAAAGGCTTGCCTACAGGCGAGCTTAACGTAGGCTTACGTGTTTATGGGGCAACAAAAGGGGCTATGGATGAAGGCGCTTGTGAGGATATTCAACTGCTTATGCCACTAGCAGGCTTAGACAAGCCAGGCTTGCAAAGCGCGGTAGATGCCACGAATGCAAAAGGCGCTACGCCCCTTGCTAAGTCGCTCGAGCTGGCAGCAGAAGATTTTCCAGCGGCAGCTTCAAAGAAACTAATCATACTGGTTACAGATGGCGAAGAGTCTTGCGGGGGTGATCTCAAGGCAGTAGCCGAAAAACTCAAAGCACAAGGTCTAGACATTGAATTAAAAATTATTGGTTTTGCCCTTAGCGATAGAGCCATAAAAAGTTTTGAAGGTATTGGCGAATTTGTTAGTGCAGCTGATGCCGCAAGCTTAGCCACTGCGCTCGAGGGGGCTGTTAAAGACGTGGTCATAGAACAACCCGTTCCTGAAAAGGTAGTGCGGCAAAGTGTAAGCTTAAGTGCCCCTAAGTCTGCCCCCGCTGGCCAATATGTTGAGGTTTCCTATGAAGGTTCTGATTTAAGTAAGGGTGATTACCTAAGCATTGTTTTGGCGGGGACCGAAGACGGCAAATTTGGCGACTACAGCTATGTTGATTTAAAGACCAAGACCTTAACTTTAACCACTCCCTTTGAACCTGGCAGTTACGAAGTTCGTTATATGAGTGAGCAAAATGAGGTTTTAGCAAGAGCGCCTATTGTGCTAGAAAAGGCCGAGATAAGTATGCGACCCACAGGCGAGATTCATGCAGGTGCTTACTTCCAGGTTGATTGGATAGGGCCAAATGGTGAAGCTGACTACATAACCCTGGTTGAGCCAAATGCTGACGAGGGTAGCTATAAAGATTACGTATATACCCAATACGGTAGCCCCATGCAATTTACTGCGCCACTCACCCCAGGTAAGTATGAATTGCGCTATCAAACAGACCGTGCAGGTGACTCAGGTAAAACCTTTGCGAAAACGACTCTTACTGTTTTAGAGGCTATACCCGTATTCATGCAAGCTCCGCCTGAAGTTTCAGGGGGTAGCAACTTTGATGTCGAGTGGGCAGGGCCAGATAACCCAAGCGACTACCTCACCATTGTTCCCAAGGGGGCTGACGAGGGTTCTTATACAAACTACGTCTATACCAATACGGGCAACCCCATTAGTCTGACAGCGCCTATTGAAGTTGGCGATTATGAAATTCGCTATATGAATGATAATGAGCATAAAACGGTTGCCAGTATCCCTATTAAAGTGGTGGCAAATAGTGCATCGGTTCAAGCCGTGACTGAGGCTATGGCAGGCAGTGAAATTGAAGTAAGTTGGTCAGGCTCAAATAGTGATAGTGACTATATTACGATTGTGCCTGCTGGGGCAGATTCAGGGGCTTACGGTGATTATCAGTACACCAATGCAGGCAATCCTCTGGGTATTCAAGCTCCTTTTGAACCCGGCAATTATGAACTTCGCATGGTTAATGATAATGAAAAAGTTGTTATTGCCAGTCAGCCCATTACGCTGACTGATATTGTAATTACTCTGCAAGCACCGGCTGAGGTTTCTGCCAATACTGATTTTAGTGTTAAGTTTACGGGTCCAAAAACCAAGCGTAGCTATATTGCTATTGTTAAGGCGGGTTCGTCTGAAAGCGACTACGGCTCGAGCTATACCTATGTTGAAGAAGCCAGTGGCAGCGCAACTTTGCATGCCCCAGATGCCGGAACTTATGAACTGCGTTATATTAGCTCCGATAATAAAGCGCTTTACAGCATTCCTATTACAGTCAAATAAGTAGAGTGATAAATAGGATTCAACCGCTAAAGGGCAATAAAACGCCCTTTAGACCTCTTCAAAACACAGCATTGGAGATGCAAGCTATGAAAAGAATACTTTTAACCCTCATTGTTTTAATCGGTCTCTCTCTTGCCAGTGCTCAAACGTATGTTGAGCTCATTCTTGACGCTTCGGGTTCTATGTGGAATAAACTTGCTGATGATCGTTACCGTATTGTGGCAGCTAAAGATGTGCTCGGTCAGTTTATAGGGGGTTTGCCTGATGAGGGTCTAAATGTAGGGCTCAGAATCTATGGCTCACAAACAGACGCCCTTGAAGAAGGAGCTTGTAAAGACTCGAGCCTTTTTGTGCCGCTTACGGGTATTGATAAAAGTGCTCTGCTAAAAAATGTGCAAGATGCCGATGCTAGAGGCGCAACCCCTATTGCCTACTCACTGCAAGAAGCTGGTAATGATTTTCCTACCGATGCCGAGAAACGCCTTATCATTATTGTTACCGATGGGGAAGAGTCTTGTGGGGGTGATTTGAAAGCGGTTGCTGAAGACTTAAAAGCTAGGGGCATAGAAGTAGATCTTCGCATTATCGGTCTTGACCTTGATGCTAAAGCCATAAAAAGCTTTGAAGGCATAGGTACTTTTGAAAATGCTGATAGCGCTGAAGCGCTTGCAAAAGCCTTAAATACGGCTGTTAAAGAAGTCGTTAGCGAAACACCTGCTCCCGTTGAAACCACCTGTGAAACAGAAGCTAGCCTTAGTGTGCCAGAATCAGCTCAGGCGTCTTATCCTTTTAGTTTGCCCTTTGAGGGTCCTGAAGGTTTTATAACTGTGCACCCTGTTGGCGGCGATGAATACAGTTCTTTGGCGATGGCCTTTA
>JAHEBB010000641.1 GCA_024642575.1 Trueperaceae bacterium
AGTTTCTGTGCCATAGATATAAGATTCGTTTTGGTTATTGTTACTTTCATAGCCCATCCAGTACTGAAACCCACCGCGGCGCTCAGGTGGAACAAAGTGCTCCCTACTATTAGATCCATCCAGATGCCACTTACCTACATAAGCCGTGTGATAGCCAGCTTCATTAAATGCAGTAGCAATCGTTGGAATGGCTGGGTCTAGAGCAGAAGGTGTCTGCGTTACACCATTTTGATGGGGATAAATTCCACTAAGGAGTGCACCACGAAAGGGGCAACACCAGGGTGCACCTGAAACGGCATTATCAAAACGCATGCCTTCCCGAGCTAAATTATCAATGTTGGGCGTAAAGACATTGGGATCACCACGGTAACTTAGAGCTTGGGCGCGGTGCTGATCGCCAAAGATCCAGATGACATTAGGTTTTCTTTGAGGTCGCAATGCTAGTTTTTTAGTCATCTTATTACCTTAACCCGGCGGTTTATGGTTGTTGCGGAGTTTTGTTAAATCTGATGCTCAAGAGATCATTTTTTTATTAGACTTGAACTTGACGAGATACCCTTTATCTAGTATTGGCTTGTAGTTTTCAATATTTATCTTTGAAATCTTCATGGTTTTTCTAGAGTCCTGGCAGTTAATTCCAATTTATTTCATATGACTTTATCTTGACATTATTTGAACTACTTAAAACTCGCATTCTGTTTTGCAAGAATGCGAGTTTTTTGTCTCTGGCGGAGAGGATGAGATTCGAACTCACGGTGCAGCATGACCACACACACGCTTTCCAGGCGTGCTCCTTCAACCACTCGGACACCTCTCCAGGCAGTAAGGCAAAAAGGAGTCTATCAGGCTTTAACCTCTGGGGTCAACGAATTTTTGACAAATGTTAAATCTCGGCAAACGAATGAGTGGAACCCTTTCTGAGGTGAGGGATTCACAGGCTCGAGCCCTTTACTGAGGATGAACGATAAGTACATCCATTGCTGCGTGGCGCATAATGTAGTCACTTACGCTACCCCGAACTACGGTATCAAACAAGGACATTTTTCGACTGCCAACAATAATAAGATCGGCATTAAGTTCATTGGCTTTTTCTAAGATAATCTCAGCAGCATTGCCGATTAGTAGGTAAGGGTCAGGTCTCAAACCAAGTTTCTCGCAGCGTTCTAGAGCTTCGTTTAAGACGGTTTGTTGTTTTTCCTTGATGTCATCTAAGAAATTTTCGGTTGAAATTGGCATGCCCATATCAAGCCCAACGCCCACTGTGCTTACAGGTAGATTGTATCTGGCTACCGATACCAAAGATAGCTTAGCCGAAAAGGCATTTGCCAATTCAACAGCTCGAGCTTCAGCCGCTCGGGAGTGTGCTGCACCCCCTGATGCAATTAATATACTCTTGTAAACCACCGTTAGCCTCCATTTCTTTTATTTAAATGTGTAGACAAATCTATGGGTATCATAACGCTTTGAATGGATAAGAAGTTGAAAAATACATTTAAGGTATTTAATGGAACGAGGCCTTACTTAGCCTAAAGCTCTATAAGTGGTTGATATACTCCTTTTGTGAAACCGACTATTAAACTGGCTCCCTCTATTTTGGCTGCAAATTTTGCCCACCTTGCTAAAGATATAAAGGATGTTGAAGAAGCTGGCGCTGATCTTTTACATATTGATATTATGGATGGCAACTTTGTTCCAAATATATCGTTCGGCCCTCATATGGTTGAGGTTTGCAAAAAAGTGAGCCCTTTGTACCGAGATGTCCACCTGATGATTGAAAAACCCGAACGGTATATTGCTGACTTTGTTAGGGCTGGCGCAAATAACTTGACAATTCATGCTGAAGCTTCGGTTCACCTTCACCGACTCTTACAAGAGATACGAGACTTTGGGTTAGATACGGGGTTGGCTGTTAATCCTTTGACGCCATTAGCGTTTGTTGAAGAAGCCCTACCGTATTTAGATAAAGTTTTAGTGATGACCGTAAACCCAGGTTTTGGAGGGCAGCGATTTATTGAGACATCGATAGAAAGAATTCGTAAAGTGGCAAGCTGGCGCAGTTCTTACGGGCTCGAGTTTGATATACAAGTAGACGGCGGTATTGACGAAACTACCCTTACTAAAGTAGTTCAAGCAGGTGCTAATAATCTGGTTGCTGGAAGCGCCATTTTTAACCACTCTAAAGGCAGTGCAGTAAGTACAAAACAGCTAAAAGAATTGGCCTTGGCAGCAAGTCTTTACTAAGCAGCTTTTAAAACTTCCTCA
The DNA here is from genome assembly GCA_024642575.1 of Trueperaceae bacterium. Classification (GTDB taxonomy): domain Bacteria; phylum Deinococcota; class Deinococci; order Deinococcales; family Trueperaceae; genus JAHEBB01. Next base: position 2,263 of record JAHEBB010000641.1, read on the forward strand.
AAGCGACCCAGTGCACGGAATCTGGCACGACGCTGCTCGAGCAAGGTTTCAGCATCCAAGTCTAATAAATCGCTGAGTTCTTGTTGGAGAACGGCTTTTACGATAGCGATGGTTGCATCAACTTCCTTATGAGCCCCCCCTAAGGGTTCATCAATGACCCTATCTACTACGTTGAGGTCTAATAGATCATGAGCAGTTAGACGAAGCGCTTCAGCAGCTCTGGGCGCTTCATTTGAATCTCGCCACAAAATAGCTGCACAGGATTCCGGGCTAATCACTGAGTAAATGGCATTTTCTAAAATTAAAACGCGATTTGCTACTGCAATAGCAAGTGCACCACCTGAACCACCTTCACCAATGACAAGGCTAATAGCAGGCACTTTTAAGCGGCTCATGCGTTGTATGCACTCGGCAATGACCCAAGCCTGCCCCTGCTCTTCTGCTGCAATACCAGGATATGCCCCTGGCGTGTCTACCAAACTAATGACAGGAAGACCAAACTTATCGGCTAAATCAAACATTCGCATGGCTTTGCGGTACCCACTTGGGTGCATCATGCCAAAGTTTCGGTAAATATTTTCTTTGGTATCACGACCTTTTTGCTGAGCTATCACAACTACATTTTGTTCACCCAGTCGGGCAAGACC
>JAHEBB010000642.1 GCA_024642575.1 Trueperaceae bacterium
TAAGTATAGGTCAGCTTGTGCCTTTAGATACCCAGCTTATTCTTCATGACATTGCTAAGAATCATGGCGCACGAACCAGCAACTATGCCAGGTCTGTTTTAATCAGTGCTCTTAACCAGGCAGTAGAGCTAGAGGTCATTGATAAGAATCCCCTAGAGAAACTTCGTAAGGTCAGAGAGGAAAAGCGAAAGCCAACGATCTGGACTACTGAAGAGATGCGGCGCTTCTTAGACGTTATCAAAGAGCACAGGCTTTATGCTCTGTTCCATCTAGCGCTATCCACTGGTTTAAGGCATGGGGAGTTACTGGGTATACAGTGGGAGGACTTGGAGGATGGTCAGTTACATATCCAGCGTTCTGTATCAGACATATCGGGTAAAGCCTTTGTTAGTACCCCAAAGACAGAAACCAGTAACCGTTATGTTGCGCTATCTGAGGACAGCCTCCAGGTCTTAGAAGAGCACAGGTTACGCCAGGAAGAGGAGAAAGCGTATCTGGCTGAAGCCTGGACAGAGACAGGGCATATTTTTGTGACTGCGGTAGGTACTTTGTTTTTACAGCGAGGTATCACCCGAACGTTTGCCTCACTTCAGAAGAAGGCTAGCGTACCCAAAGCACGCTTACATGATGTAAGGCATATGCATGTATCCTTACTTATCGAGAACAATGTAGACCCCAGGATGGTAGCAGACCGAATAGGGCATGTAGATGCTGCTTTCACGCTTAAAACCTATGCCCATATATATGCTGCCAAGCGCAAAAAAGCTGCGATTCCTTTAGAGACTTTAATTAGTCATGGTGAAACTGAAAGCGAGGAGGACAACAAAGGAATAACTGAAGCGAATAGCGAGCTAGATAAGGGGACAGAAAAGGAAGAATAAAAATAGGGGGAATATAGGGGGTACAAGGCAAAAAAAGAAGGCCCTAGCTTAACACTAGGGTCTTTCTTTTTCCGTCTGTGACGGTCTTTCTCTTGGCGCACCCGAGAAGATTCGAACTCCTGGCCTTCTGATCCGTAGTCAGACGCTCTATCCAGCTGAGCTACGGGTGCGTATTTATGAGGTGCCATCTATAAATAAATTATAGATATTCCTCTGTTCACCCATCAAACGATGGTTGGCGGAGGAGGAGGGATTTGAACCCTCGATACGAGTTTTGCCCGTATACTCCCTTAGCAGGGGAGCGCCTTCAGCCGCTCGGCCACCCCTCCGTGGGGTTGTTTGCTAGCAGTTTTAAACTGGCGGAGGGTGAGGGATTCGAACCCCCGGAGCCCTTGCGGACTCAATAGTTTTCAAGACTACCGCATTCAACCGCTCTGCCAACCCTCCAGGCTAGCCTTAAGAGTATACAGGGAGTTTTATACCGTGTCAATGGATTCTGACATTTCTTGAGGTCAGGTTAAAAAGACTACTCGAGCCCTTCTGAAGTGCACGTTTTATGTGTTTTTGGCTAACCATCAAAAATTCCTTCTATAGCAAAAAAAATCCTTATTCTGGCACATCTTCAGGCAGCTCGAGCCCAACCTCTTGTCCTAAAACGCGCTTAAGCCTATCTGGTCTATCGGTAATAATCCCATCTACCCCCATCTTAGACAAGCGCGCCATTTCTGAGCTTTCATTGATTGTCCAGATTTGCAAATTCAGATTTTTACGCTTCGCATTTGTGATAAATCGAAGGTTTAGAATTTTCAGATTTCCTTGTGACTCAGGAATTTGAAAAGCGTCGGCAGGAGGTGTGTATAATCTGCCCAGATATAAAGTATTCAAGATAAAAAAGGTTCGCACCTCCTTAGATGTTGTGGCGGTGGCAATCTCTGGGCAAAGCTGGCGGAAATCTTCTAAAGCCTTAACATGAAAAGAATTTATCAGAACTTTTGTTTGCATCTTAGATTCCCTGATAAGCTCACAGAGGCTTTCATTAATACTTGGCTCGGCCTGTTTAATTTCAATACTCATAGGCTTTTCAGGAAACGATTCAAACACTTCTTTTAAACTTGGAATACTAATCCCCTGATCTCGGTAAGGAAAGCTCTCCCCTTTTCGCTCAGGTGACCAGTTATAGCCTGCATCAAGAAGTTTGAGTTCAGCTAGCGCTTTATCTTTAACCAAACCACTGCCGTTGGTCGTTCGCTCCAAGGTTTCATCATGAATAACAACAAGCGCACCGTCTTTTGAGGCGTGTACATCAAGCTCGAGCATATCTACCCCCAGTTCAACTGATTTCTGAAAGGCAAATAGGGTATTACTTGGCCAAAGAAAATCGCCACCCTGATGGGCAATAACTAAAAAGTGGGAGAGGTTTTCAAAAAAGGGATGGGCTGCTCTTGGTCTGGCTCGCCACCAGAAAATGAGATAGAGGCTAAGTAGAATCAAGACCAAACCAGCTATTACTTTAAACGCTCGAGCCATTCTTACCTCACCACATCTGAATTAGCTCTATCCTATAGCACAGCACGGGTAAAAACAAAAAGCGCAGCCGAAGCTGCGCCCAAAGGTTCTAAAAACGTTACTTAATCTAAGAAATCTCTAAGTTTACGGGTACGACTTTCGTGATATTTAAGCTTACGAAGTGCCTTATTTTCAATCTGACGAATGCGCTCACGCGTAACACCAAAATGCGCACCCACCTCTTCAAGGGTATGTTCGCGACCATCGACCAAGCCTTTACGGAGTTTTAAGACCATCGCCTCACGCTCATTGAGTTTGGCAAGGGCTTCTTCTAGCTCTTCAGACAGAATCGTTTTGCTGGCCTGTTCAACAGGAGACTCGATGTTTTCATCGGGGATGAAGTCACCATAAAAGCTATCTTCCTCATCACCAATAGGGGTCTCTAAGCTAAAGGGTTCACGGGTTAACTTGAATGCCTCTTCAACTTTTTCGGCATTCCAATCTG
>JAHEBB010000643.1 GCA_024642575.1 Trueperaceae bacterium
GCATAAGACAAGTCATACTACCTAAACGAGCAGGTGTATTATCTGCCTTTGGCTTTCTAACTGCCAAGGTTGGGCTCGAGCAGGTTCAAAGTCTGGTTATGAGCTTAAAGAACCTAAATGCGATGGTTCTGGCTGATATTCTCAAAGAACTCAAACAAAAAGCCCAAGATACCCTTATAAAGGGGGATGTGGCTAAAAAAGATATGCACTTTGACTTTGCCCTAGATATGCGCTATCACGGACAAGGCTACGATGTTCAAGTTCCCATAAGTCTAGAGAATTTAAACCCCTTAAGCCTAGAAGCCGCTTTTAAAGACGCCTATCACCAACGCTACGGAGAAGGGCAAGTAGGAACGGTTGAGATTCGTGCCTGCCGCTTAAGTGCTTACGGTCTAGAGCCAAACATCATTACGCAAAGCCAAACACGCTCGAGCTTACTAAAGCCAAAACCAGTCACAAGACAAGTCTGGTTTGCAAGCGAAAATGACTGGCTAGAAACCCAAATTTTAAACCTTAGTGACTTACAAAATAATCAGGTTTATAAAGGGCCTTTATTGGTAGAAGCGCCCCATACAACCTACGTGATAGGTCAGGGCGGGAGTTTAGCCCTAAACACTGAGGGCGATCTTATTATGAGTGTTCCTGAGCTGACCCAAACCCTTTTGCCAGAAAATGCCAGCCTAAGCCCAATTGACTTAGAAATCATCACAGCACGCTTGCGAGCTATAGCAGATGAAGCAGATCAAGCCCTCTTAAAAACAGCCTTTTCAAGTGCTGTGCGTGATGGTAAAGACTACTCACTCGTTATAGCAGACCCTAAAGGCCGTTGTATAGCTATGCCTACTACCTGTATGCCCCTCTTTGTGACCTGCATGCCAAGAACTATTGGTCTTATTACAGAACTCTACCCACCTGAGAGCTTTAAACCAGGTGACATTGTCATGACCAATGACCCCTGGTTAGGTGCAGGACACAAATCAGATGTAGCCCTCATAGCACCTGTCTTTAAGAATAAGGAACTGGTTGCCTTTATAGGCACCATTTTGCATGTTGCTGATATAGGCGGTACTTTGGGTGACTTTAGAGCCTGGGATATTTACGAAGAAGGCCTTATGCTGCCCCCTTGCAAACTCTACGAAGAAGGCAAAATCAATCAAGCGCTCGAGTCTATTATTCGGGCCAATGTGCGTTTACCTGAGATGGTATTTGGTGATATTAATGCCATGCGAACAGCAATTGAGGTTATTTCAAGACGCCTAGCTGAAATGTGGCAGACATCCCCCCAAATTAACCTTAGTCTAGTGGCAGATGAGGTCAGTAGTCGCGCGCGCAGCGCCTTTTTAGAAAAACTTAGACTTATTCCGCAAGGCACTTACAAAGCAGAACTAGATGCTGACGGAATCTTAGAGGGCAATGAAGCCATGAAACAACCTATTCATTTTGCACTAAGCGCCAAAATGACAGGAGATGAGCTGGTTTTGGACTTTACAGGAACCGATGCTGAGCGGCCACGACAAGCCATTAATGTACCCCTTTCTTATACCTTGGCAGATGCCATTTACGCCATGCAATACATGCTGGCACCCGCTGTGCCTAATATTGGGCCACAATTTAGCCCCATCAGGGTTCATGCACCAGAGCGGAGCATCTTAAACGCAAAAGCCCCTGTACCTGTTTATGCACGCACCCGCACTGGTATTCATATCAGTACGCTTATCAATGCGGCTTTAGCTAAAGCCGTTCCCGAATGGGTTCAGGCAGGCTGCGGTCATAACATTATTTACCACATGACAGGCAACCAACCAGATGGCAGCTACTTTGGTATGACCTTCATGCCTAAAGGCGGCATGGGCGCAACAGGAGGGCGAGACGGCTGGGACTGCACCGTATATCCGACAAACTGCACCATGATTGCAACCGAAGTTGCTGAAACCCTAGCGCCAGTACTAATAGAGCGAGAAATTGCCCAAGATACTGCAGGACCAGGGCGAGAGCGAGGCGGTTCAGGGCAGCTCGTAACCCTAACCTCATTATCTGAAGACCCTCTAACCTTGGGCTTCAGACCCAACTTCATAGAAAATACGCCTATAGGACTTAACAAAGGTCATGCTGGAGCAGCGGCTTTTGTTGAAATAAATGGCAGCATGGAAAGAGAAGATCCAACTATCTTAAAAAAAGGAGATGTTGTCAGGGTACGAACCCCAGGCGGAGGTGGCATAGGTGACCCACTCGAGCGACCGCGTGAAAAGGTAATTAAAGATTTAAAAGCAGGTATTATTAGTGCAGAGCATGCTAGAACAATCTATGGTGTGGAACTGGTTCCGTCAAGTTAACTCGACAAAATGACAGCAAAAGCATAGAGGAGAGCTGATCCCTATTTTGAATTAGGTAATTTTAAGGAATCGAAAGCAAGAGCTCGGAGCAGAGGGTAAATGCAATGTGTAAGTTAGATCTGCGAAAGCAGGCAGTTAAATGAGATCTGGTATAGCAGGTATCATCTGGTCGGCTACGCCTTCATTTCGAGATATATCGTGCTAGACGAAGGATTCAAAGTTAAAGATGTAGCTTCTAATTCTTAAACTGCTATATTACGAAAAAGGTGATTTATTTCGCTGTGGGTAAAAAGGAAACTTTGAGTACGAGTCAAAGATCTGAACCCACGGTGTTGCCTTTCTTGATCACGAGTAGGACGATGAGATTGTTCGATAAGGTTATTCTGGCGTTCTTCGGCTGAAACTTTAATATGCTCAGAAATGCCTAAGGAACCTGAGTTCGGAGTTTCATTCGCGTCAGGGACGCAATTTCTAAAATTCAACGTTCTGAAAGCTCTTTGATTTTGGCCGAAACAGAGAGTTTGGTTTAAAATCGACCCCTTTACGCTGAA
>JAHEBB010000644.1 GCA_024642575.1 Trueperaceae bacterium
ATCGCTTGAATTATGGCTTTATTGCTGGCACCGTTTCACCTGACGGAGAAGCGCTGGACGCTTATGTTTTAGGCATAAACAAGCCTGTAGAAACTTTTCAAGGGGTTTGCACAGCTATCATCCATAGGTTAGCTGATGACGATGACAAACTTGTTGTCGTGCCCGAGGGTTTTGAATTAAGTGATAAAGCTATTTTGGAGCAAGTCGAGTTTCAAGAGCAGTTCTTTAAGTCAGATATTTTTTGCAAATGAAGTTAAGACTTTCCAAATCAAATAGTAATGAATGCAACCTGACATTTTCCAGATTGGCGCTAAACATAAACCTCAGAAAACAACTTCACCTAAACCGCATCAAACCATGCTACACTCGAAGAAAGTTCATGCAATCGCCAATCGGCGTGCGATGTAAACCTTCTTCAAGTTCAGATTTCTCTAACTAAATTATTTTATTACTTCAAAAGCGCTTTCGGAGAAGTCCGCAAAGCCGATACTTAAGTATTTAATTGTTTTACCCTTAGTGGGTTCTTAGAATTAGATAACTCTACCCGAATCACTTGATCTTTGTTAAGAGATTAGGTTATTCATAAAAGTTAATTTGTCATTGATTGTTGTTAAATTTGGATACTTAGCAGGTGCTAGCTGCGTTGGTTTGATAGCTAGCATATCTAAATGTTGAAACCCTCATTCTCAAAGATCTTTGGAGGAAAGATGCGTCATCAACATATAGATGAGTACCACACGAATAGCGAAATGCTCGAAGAAATCAAAAAGCCTTTTAAGGCTTCTAATAATGAAATCAGTATTGCCTACTTTATTATGGTTCACCGATTTCCAATCCAGTTTAAAAGGCTCTTTAAAGCGGTTTATCACCCTAACAATCATTACCTGATTCATGTAGACCAGAAATCTGATACGGGTATTTTTGAAGAAATTGAAACCTTTATTTCAGTTTTTCCCAATGCTCATATTCTTAAAAGTGGGAATGTGGTTTGGGGCGGGTACAGTATGGTTCAATCTGAATTAGATGGCATAAAATTACTCTTAGACCTGGACTTAAATTGGGATTTTTTTATTAACCTGAGTGGTCAAGATTTTCCTTTAAAAACCCAAGCCTATATTCATAGTTTTCTAGCTGCTAACCGTCAAAGTAGTTTCATTAAGATTGCTGATCAGGCGATTGAAAGACCCGATACTATGAACCGAGTTGACAACTATTTTGAGGAAGATGACACAGGTTTCCCTATTTCAATCCACAAGAGAGCCTTCCTAAAAAATGCAATACCCTATATTGGCGGTCAGTGGCTCATTTTAACTAGAGAGTGTTGTGAGTTTATCTGTCAAAGTAGTGAGGTGAAGGAATTTGAGCACTACTACCGCAATACGCTCATTGCTGACGAATCTTTTTTTCAAACTGTCCTAATGAATACTTCTTTTGATGGCAACCTTATCAATGATGACAAGCGTGCCATCATTTGGATACCTGAAGGGGGCATTAAATTAAGACCAAAAACCTTTACAGGTGAGGATTTAGTCTTTTTGAACAAAGGTGATAATTTATTCGCACGTAAATTTGATGAAAATATAGATGCAGACATTCTTTATATTCTGGAAGAGACGATGTCTAGCGAGAGATATGTAGCTCCTCTTTTGGCAACGCGTTTACCTGGGAAAACGCTAAAAGTACAAGAGAGCTACGACTCAGCTCAAAGAACTACGCCTTTTGTCGGTAGCTTGAATAAAATATTTCCAAAGGCAGAAAACCATCTTTCACCCTCTAGGCTAGCTGAGCATTCTCCGCCATTTGAGCTCGAGTCTCACAAACCTAATCAACCCTCAAAAGAAGACTTATTTCTACAACGAGCCAAACTGGATGCTTTCAGATTTTAGTCTTTATTATCCTTGCCACAAATCAAAGGAGTTCAACATGATCCGATGTACCTACCGTTTAGCTGCTTCAAGAAAAATTATTTCGAGTGCAAAATGTGATCATTTACCTCATAAGGGTGATTTAATTAAACTCAATCAGAGCAATTATATTGTTGATAGTGTTGCGCAAGAAGGTCTGGTGGCAAGTATTTCTGTGCATCTTCAGCATAGCCTTGCTATGCAAATGTCTAAAAAGAATTAGAACAAGTTGTGCTTTGGACACTTAAAGATGGAAGGGTTTTTGTACGTTATAGCCCTTCTAAATTCAGCTCGGTCTTTATCGAAAAGTTTGTTGAGCTAGTTAAGGCTGGTAAGGCTGTAGATCACTGGGGTATTAGTTATATTGATACCTACTGCACTAAGTCTGGCTTTATTTATGTTGCACCTGAGGACACAAACAAATATTACCAAAGACTTCTACCTATCTTTGGTGCAAATAAAGCCTTTTCCTTAGTTACCAGTTACACTCGCCAAAAGAAAAAAGGGTTTGAGCTAACTGAGCGATTGGCACATACAGCTAATTTTGGTGAGGCGCTTCGGACAGTTAGATTAGAACCTAATTCATAATAAAACCACTTTTTGGGCAACTTTTGGACGATTAAGTCAAAGTAAAATGCGGTTCTTGGACTTTGCCAACAAATTAGGTTAAGTTTCAAGAATACTTCTTTGGCTCGGTTATTATTCATTTATGAAGCTAAGATTTGCCAAATCAGAAGATATGGCTTTTTTACTCGAGCGTGAGCACTTAAGTGAAGAAAAGTTAGCGCAAAAAATAAATCAACAGGAAATCATGCTAGCCTCTATAGATAATACCTCTATTGGTTTTCTAAGGTATGGCTTTTTCTGGGACAGTATTCCTTTTATGAATCTCTTGTGGCTAGACGAACCCTACCGCAAACAAGGTTTTGGTACAGCACTTGTACAGTTTTGGGAAAAGCAAATGCACGAACAAGGTT
>JAHEBB010000645.1 GCA_024642575.1 Trueperaceae bacterium
GCTCCACAACCAGTACTTCGCCACCCGATAGCTGGGGTAAATTTACATTTTTGCCCAGCCTGTCCGCATTTTCACAAAGGGGGCCATCGACATCGGTTAGGACAGAAGGCTGACTGTTAACCAATACCCGAATAGGATGCTTAGCTCCGTAGAGAGCGGGCCTAAGCAAATCTGCCATGCCTGCATCAGCAATAAGGTGATGCAATGCACCCGTTTTACTATGCAAAACTCGAGTCAGTAGTACCCCGGCTTCAGCCACCAGAAAACGCCCGGGCTCGAGCATAATCTTAAGATTAAACTGTTGCGCAAATGCCTGTACACGCGCTCTAAAGGCTTCAAGCTCAAAACCAGGCACGCCGTACCCGCCTCCGATATCTAACCAGCTACATTCTGGGTGAGCCTCATAAAGGGGCTCCAAAACATCAAAAATCTCGTCATAAACCTCAGTTGCGGTAATTTGAGAACCCGCATGGACATGAAATCCGGCCAGCGTTGCCTTTTGACCAACCTCCTGAGCCAAACGTCTGGCTTCTGAAAAGGTGAGCCCAAACTTTGACTCAGCAGCCCCGGTTGCCAAGTGTTCATGGGTTCTTGGATCAAGAGCTGGGTTCACTCTAAGTACAAATTTCAACTCTGGCTTAAGAAATGCCTGCCAGGATTCCCATTGCGAGATGCTATCAATACTTATTAAAGTTACACCGAGGCTCAAAGCTCTTTCAATTAACGGGTGATCTTGTCTGGGGCCTCCCAAAACCACATTATCAGGATGTATACCCGCATGAATTGCGCGCTCGAGCTCACCTAAACTTATGACCTCAGCGCCTAAACCCAAGCTTGCAAGATGTCTTAAGACAGCCCCACAAGGATTCGCTTTTACCGCATAAAAAAGGCTGGCATCAACCAAGGCTTGACGCAATATAGCAACTTGCCGACTTATATGATCGAGGTCGTAGACATAGCACGGTGTACCGAAATCGTGAGCAATACGCTCGAGAATAGAATCGTTCATGCGCACCAGTTTATGCCTTTTTAGGTGCTGTCATTGCCTTTTACTTAGCTAATTTATGTATCCCCTGCACAACTATGAGAGGTATATAGCAAAAAACAAATTTAAAGTTTAAAAGGTTTTCAATCCCTTAATCTACTATTTTTTTGAGCTTTCAAAAATCTAGGAATTGACCACAGCCTGCTGATTCCCTGATAAGCTAGGGGCATGAATAGAGAAATGCGCCGTGCGCAAGAAAAGGCAGATAAGAAACAAGTAGAAGCTAGAGATCGACTTAGAACCGAACGCAGGGTAAAGCGTCAGCGAATCTTACAAAGGCGTAAAGAACCCAAAAAATCACAAAGCTCGAGCCCTCAAGGAGAAAGAAAACTTCCAGGACGCTTCTCGAGTATTTTTACCCTTATGGTTGCCGTTTTTATCGTTTTACAATCCATTATTCCCCCTACCCCTGGGCAAAACCCGACCTTTGCTTTTATCATTAATGTGCTTTACTACTTTATGTTGGGTTATTTTATGTACCTCTGGCTGGCACGAATTCAATTTAAACAAGCCTTATACGTAACGATTGCATCAGGGGTTGGGTTGGCACTTGCCATGGCGGTAACCCAATTTGCAATTCCAGGTCTTAGCCCAGAGTATCGCCTCGTCCTTTTTGCCATTCCCGCAGTCATATTAGGTAGTTTTGTGGGGCAGCTTATCTTTACTAAAACACCTTAAAGTTTTACCTATAACAAATGCCTTTCAGTTTTTTTCCTATTAATAATTGAGGTTTTTAGGTCTAGCAAATAGAAACGCGCAGTTTACAAGCTGCGCGTTTCCTTCATCACTGGGCTATTCCTAAGTACAGGTTTGGCAAACCTTATTATTTGCCAGCTTGTACATATGAAAGGGGTCTTAGCTGAACAGGGAGTATAAACTTCCTTGCTACATTTGGACCATATTTTCCAAGTGTGTACGATTCTTTAATTTCCAAATTAACTAAGGAGCTAAGTGGATTAACAATGGTTCCATCTCTTAGTGTAACAACATAAATCTCCCCGTTATAGGGCTGAATGGCAACAGAACCAATGAGCCACATCATCCCCCAAGGTGTATCTGTATGTTCGAAAGTAACCAGTTGAGGCTTAGCGGTAAGCCCTGTCAATTGCTGCACGTCAAGAGCGCTTAACATTTGCTTGTCATTGCATAATTGACCAGCTGACCAATTTGAATTCTTAGCAGCCATAAAACGAACTTCTACAGCGCAGCCGTTTTGTGTGTGAAATACAGGTACGTCGTAGTAGCCACTGTACCTAGCAGCAATATCATTGGCAATTACATCTGCCATTTGTTTTAAGGGTTGCTCGGCAAGGACGCTCGACCACTCTGACTTAGGCAACAAACCTAGACGGGTTGCCAGTTTAATCTCCTCTACTTTAAATATCTGCGCATATAACTGACCATAAGCATGAGGATTCAGCTTTACCAAATCTTCAACATAGAGTGGAGCGCCAGCATAAAAATTGAGATCATCTGTTTCTGAGTAACCAATATCATGTGAAACATCTAGTCCAATATCTAACGCCTTAAGTAAAACATCTTCATTTGATAAGAGGGGGACTGGGGATTGCGCCAGAGCTAAGGTAAAACTAAGACATAGTAAGCATATTGATAGTACCTTCATATTGCCATTGTGCAAAAAATTATTCAAATAAAAGGCACGTTTGTCACAAACCAAGAATTTCTAACGGATTTATCAGAAATTTTTGCCTACAGTTCCACCATCTAGTAAACTGAAATTATTTTCCCCCTACTTCTATACCGATTTTGAAGGGCACCATGACATTGCAAAGTTTAAAGCTTTAGTTGAGTTTAAAATAATCGCAGCCCAAAAC
>JAHEBB010000646.1 GCA_024642575.1 Trueperaceae bacterium
CACGCTCGAGTGGGGTCCTCCGTTTTACACCAAAGTTCAAACCTCAGCTGCTGTAGGTGAATCACCCGATATCATGACCTACCATGTATCACGTTTTCCTTTAGGTGTTTCACAAAATGTTCTCCGCCCAATCAGCGAAGAAGAGCTTGCTGCTGCTGGCTTATCAACAGGCGACTATAATCCAAACCTCATTAATGCTATGACCTTTGATGGCAAACTTTATGGTGTGCCCTTAGATATTCACTCTGTTATTCTCTATTACAACAAAGATATCTTAGGCCCCTTAGGTCTTTTAGACGACAACGGTCAGCCCAATTTCCAAGGCAGCTTAGAAGCCTTTAATGCAGCCCTTGCCACCATTAAAGACAGCGGCAAAATGCCTTTGGCTCTATCTAGTGACAACGGTACTATCTGGCGTATTTTCTACTCACTTTTAAATCAGCAAGACGGCGCAACCTTTATTACTGATGGCAAAGTTGATATGGGAGAAGCCGGCAAAGTTGCTCTGCAAACCATGCGTGACTGGGTTGCTAATGGCTACGCTCCTGAAAATACTGAGTATCCCGCTTCAATTGCCCTCTTTACCAGCGGTGAAGCTGCTATGACCATCAACGGTGTTTGGGAAGTTCCTACCATGGTTGATTTGGCTGCCAAAGGCGAGCTTTTTGACTGGAGTGCTATTCGTATTCCTGTCCTGTTTGACCATGCGGCTACCTGGGCTGATTCCCATGCCTTTGCTATCCCTAACGATGCGAAAAAACCCATCAGCGCAGAAAAAGTTGCTGCTGTTATGGAAGTTATCGCCTGGATGAACAAGAACAGCCTGTTCTGGGCTACTGCTGGTCACATTCCAGCCTATACTCCCGTAGTAGACAGTGCTGACTATAAAGACATGCAACCCAATGCTACCTACGCTGTTCTCGGTGAGACAGCCGTTTTTGAGCCACAAACGCTTATTACAGGTGTTGCTTCACCAACCTATGACGCCGTCAATAACTACCTCGTTCCTGCTTTTAATGGTCAATTACCTGTTGATCAAGCGCTCGAGATGATGATGATGGATCTTCAATCACAAATGAGATAAAGATTTATGACCTGTGCAGACTTATCTGCACAGGTCATATTTTTGCGAAAAGGATAAATAATGGCTCAGAATACTCAGGGAAAACAAACCCAAAGAACAACCTTTAGTAGTGCCATGGCTACCCCACGGTCACGCAAACGAAAACTGCTTATGTGGCGTGACGCTTTAATTTTGGTAGCTCCTTTTACCCTGCTCTATTTAATATTCTTTATTTTTCCCACCTTTCGTGTCGTTCAACTCAGCTTTACTGATGCCCCTTTGGTTGGAAGTGGGCCTTTTGTAGGGCTCGAGAACTATAAACGACTCCTGGGTGACTTTTTATTTTGGAAATCTTTAAAAAATACAGGTTATTTTGTTCTTTTAACTGTTATTCCTAATACGCTTGTCGGGCTTATGTTTGCCCTTATGGTCGTAAGACTTAAGCGCCTAAAGAGTTGGGTTATGGCAGCCTTTTTCTTACCTAATATGCTTACGGTGAGTGTTGTCACTCTTATCTGGCAATGGGTGCTTGACTCCCAATTTGGCGTTGTAAACCTGATGCTTGGCACGAATTTTGCACCTTTTAGAGACCCAAACTGGGCCATGCCGTTTATTGCCTTTATTACCATCTGGTGGACTGTGGGCTTTAACATGCTTTTGTTTATTGCAGGTTTACAGGGCATCCCCAAAGAATATTATGAAGCGGCTTCGATTGACGGCGCTAATGGCTTACAATCTTTTTTTGGTATCACCTGGCCACTCCTTTGGCCTATTACAGCGCTTGTTCTGACCTTACAACTAATTGCCCAACTTAAGATCTTTGATCAAGTTTGGCTTTTAACCCGAGGTGGCCCCTTTAATTCAACCATTGTCATGCTGCAATTTGTTTACCGCGAAGCCTTTCAAAACTTTAGAGGTGGCTACGCTTCGGCAATATCTATCATTCTTTTTATTGTTATTTTGATAGCTTCTGTTGTGCAGTATCGCCTACTTCGTGTAGGAGGAGGACGATGAAAAAATCTTTTAATTTACCTGGCTTAGTAGGGACTTCCTTCACAATCTTTATGGCACTTGTTTGGATTTTTCCCATCTACTGGGCCATCGTAACCTCGCTTAAACCTGAGGATAAAACAGTTACTAATCCACCTCAATTTTTTCCAAACCCTATTACTTTTGCCTCCTATACTCGAGTCTTGGGTGAAAGCAATATCTGGCGTTGGTACTTAAACAGTTTAATAACCAGTACCCTTATTACTTTTTTAATTATCATCCTATGTGCCCTTTGCGCCTTTGCGCTTTCTCAACTGACCTTTCCTGGTAAAAATATTCTTTACTGGGCACTCCTCGCAGGCTTTATGATTCCTGGGCAAGCCCTAATTGTGCCTCTTTTCCAACTGGTTGCCAATATGGGTGGTATTAATACCTATCATGGGATTATCTTGCCGCAAGTAATTGCGCCTATAACCATTATCATTTATAAGCAATTTTTTGACTCAGTACCCACCGAACTTCGTGACTCTGCCTTTATAGACGGCGCGGGTAGTTTGCGGATATTTTTTAGCATTTATATGCCGCTAAATATGGGCATTACCTGGGCGCTCTCGATTGTGACCTTTATTGGTGCCTGGAATGCTTTCTTCTGGCCCTTCTTAGTTACTACCAAGGAAACCTGGATGACCATCCCTCTTGGTATAACTCAGGTTCAAGATGCTTTTGGTGTACGCTACGCCAGAACAATGGCAATGGCGATTCTGGCAGGATTGCCTGTGGTAACTGCCTACCTCATTTTCCAAAAACGTGTTACTGAAGGCATTA
>JAHEBB010000647.1 GCA_024642575.1 Trueperaceae bacterium
TCCAATAATCTGCTGTGGTTCCACCAATAGCGTAATTGACAAGTTCAAAATAGTGATGCTGACCCTGTGCAGTTGACCATTGTTCAAATATTGAGCTTCCAACCATTAGTCCTTTTATCATGTACTCCTCCAAAAATTCATTGAGCAAAAACATTAATGGATTTTTTTCCAACCTCTCAAAAAATTTTATCTTAAGGCTTTAGAGTAAATCCAAAGTTTACAGACAAGAAATAGTACTATTTGCCGAATGGCGTAATTAAACCACCTTCATCAAAGTTGAGGCTTGATAATACATCTATCGAAAGTGGTTTATGAGTTTAGCGTAGTTTAGAAAAAAACCGTCCACGATAAAAACACTATCGCGAACGGTAATAATAGGCTAATTTATGCATCAAGCCCAGCGAATCGCTCCTGCATCGAATGGGCTTACAAGTAGCTCATTGTAGGGATAAACACGGATTCCATAGACAAGCTCGCCACTTATTTTAGGTACGAAACTCACGCTGTATTTTCTACCCCCATCAGCAAAGGTCTCTCCCAATTTCATTTCAACCGTGTGGATGTCGTGTTTGAGTGCATTTTCCTCTAAGCTATAAACCACTTCCACTTTTAAATCTAGCTCGGTTAATTCTCTGGGGTGTAAGACCGCTTCAAAACTTAGACTATCACCCATTTTGTTGCGCTTGGAATCAATAGGTTTTGCACTTAGATAAATACTATGCCAACCCCACTGAATTTTTTGTTTCCAAGCAGCTAAATCATTGGCTAGGGCAAAACCATCCTTGGTAAAGATTTGATTGCGCCGAGAAGCAGGAGCATAGTACTGATTTACATAATCTTTAACTTGGCGCTGAGAGGAGAATTTAGGGCTACAGGTAGCTATTGCGTCCTTGGCACGCTCGAGCCATTCTTGAGGAATTCCAGCATTGTCTCGTTTATAGTAAAGGGGCACAACCTCTTTTTCTAAAAGGTTATAAAGGCTATCGGCGTCAGCATCATCTATACGGCTATCTTTTTGCTCCGGTGGTATTTCTTCAGTGTTGGTACTTTCTGTTCCAATAGCCCAGCCATCTATTCCGTTATAACCTTCCGGCCACCAGCCATCCAGAATACTCAGGTTGAGAACACCGTTCATTGCTGCTTTTTGTCCACTGGTCCCTGAAGCTTCAAGGGGTCTTCGTGGATTATTTAGCCAAACATCAACCCCTCGGGTCAGGGCGCGACCAATTGCCATATCATAATCTTCGACAAACAAGATTTTGCCTCTGAAGCGCTCATCTAGAGAGAGCATATGAATTTGCCGAATGAGTTCTTGACCAGGCTTATCAGCAGGGTGAGCCTTACCCGAAAATAACAGCTGCACTGGCTGCTCCGGGTTATTAAGCAAACGCTCGAGCCTATCTAAGTCACTAAAAATAAGCGTTGCCCGCTTGTAGGTTGCAAAGCGGCGCGCAAAGCCAATTGTCAAAATATCTGGGTTTAAAAGTTCATCGGTATCATGTTGCGCGGTTGCCGTTGCGCCGTGTCGGGTTAATTGACGTAAAACCCTGCGGCGTAAAAAACGGACACTTTGCCGCTTAAGCTTTTTACGCGCTTCCCATAGCTCTTGATTATCAATTTGCTTGACCGCCTGCCACATGCCGTCATCGGTGATATTCCCACGCCAATCTTTCGGCAATGCCTTAGTCACGACTTCCTGAATCTCTTGAGCAACCCAGGTATTGTAGTGAACCCCATTGGTAACGTGACCGATGGGCACTTCATCGGTAGGAACTTCTGGCCAAAGGTCATTCCAGATGCGGCGACTGGTATCACCATGAAGCGCAGCCACGCCGTTGCGACCCGTCGAGAACCTAAGCGCAAGTGCAGGCATACTAAAGACAGCGCCCCAGCCCAGATCATGTCTGGCTAAGTCTAGAAAGCTTTGTTGATTGAGACCAAGGCTACCCCAAAAGCCACTAAAGTATTGACTCATAAGGTCAAAGGGAAAGGCGTCATTGCCTGCCGCAACAGGCGTATGTACCGTAAAAACTGTGTTTGCCTTAACCACTTCACGCGCCTGCTCAAAAGTAAGCCCTTCGCTGACAAGTTCACGGCAACGCTCGAGCGCCATAAACGCACTATGGCCTTCATTCATATGCCAGGTTGTAGGCTTTTTACCTAAAGCCCGCATCAGACGCACCCCGCCTATCCCTAAGATAATTTCTTGGGCAATACGAGTGCGCTGATCTCCCCCATAAAGACGTTTTAAAATATCCCTATCTTCTTGACTGTTTTCAGGAATGTCCACATCTAAAAGGTAAATCGATACCCGACCAACACAAACCTCCCAAGCACGAAGTTCTACATCGCGCCCGATAAGGTTTACACTTACCCTAAGCTCATTATCATTATCATCGACAACTGGCTTAAGCGGTAAGTCATAAGGGCTTTTTCTTACATAAACAGCATTTTGTTGACCATCGGCATTGACTCGCTGATGAAAATACCCTTCTGGATACCAAAGCCCAATACCTACAAGGGGAACGCCTAAATCCGAAGCTGCTTTGGTATGATCTCCAGCCAGAACACCAAGCCCTCCCGAATAAAGCGCTACACCTTCATGCCAACCGTATTCCGCACAAAAATAGGCATAGACATCTTTGTTTGCGCCTTTAAGCTGCGAAAACCAGGGTTTATCTGCCAAATAAGCATCAAAACCTTTGAGCACTGCTTTATACTCTTTGATGAAGCCTTTATCTTTGGCAGCTTCCTCAAGTCTTTCTTGAGAAATATCTCTTAACAGTTGAACTGGGTTATGCCCAACACTTTCCCAGAGCTGAGGCTCGAGATCTCGAAATAAGGCTCGAGATTCCTGACTCCAGGTCCAGTAAAGATT